>JAQBZS010001036.1 GCA_027622115.1 Planctomycetota bacterium
CTGATTTGCGCGGTGTTTTGGGCAAGATAGCCGTAACTCTTTTTACAAACGTATGTTTTGAAGAGTGCTGACCGGTTCATGAATCCGGGCTCGGACCGGAGTCCTACGCAAAGTTGTTCCAGGAGCTTTAGGTTTAAGCACTAGTCAGTTCGACGAGGGGCTGTCTTGGGGAGACCGAAGAAGCACGGGAGCCGGACGCCCTTGAATCAGCATCAACTCGCGATCGGCGGGAACATTTCGGAAGACTTGCTCTGACTCGTCGGGCCAGCGGACCTTGAGTTGCTCAATCCCGTCGCAATCGCCGAGTCCGACAAGGATCTGTTGTTGGCTGGCGGCTTCAAAGCCGCCCCCCGCCGTACATTGGACCGTCCACTGCCTCCCTCCCGCGTTGATCTGAACTGTCGCACCGATCGCGTCGCGGCTCGAACGAGTGCCGCGAAGTTGAATGGCGGCAAAACGGCCCCGGCGCCGGGAGTTGTTTTGTAGAAGCGACACGGGTGCCTCCAGATGGGTGACGCATAGATCCTCCAAGCCGTCTCGGTTCCAATCCAGCCGTGCCACGGCGCGGCCAAAATAATTGCCGGCAAAGTACGGGCCGAGCTGGCGGCCCGACAATTCTCGGAATCTCGCGGCCCCCAGGTTTTCCAAGAACTGAGGTCGCATCATCCCGCTCTCGAACTCGAACTCAGTTTCGCCGAGATATCCGTTGGCCACAACGAGGTCCCAGTCACCATCCAGTTCCGCATCCAGAAACTGGGTTCCCCAGCCCATGGTGAGAAACGACGGCTGCGCGAGGTTTGAAGGCGAGGACTGTTCGCTAAACAACAGACTTGGCTGACGCATCGATTGCACGTACAAGTTGTTCCGTTCTTTGAAGAAGTTGGTCACGAACAAATCAATCAGGCCATCTTGATTTGCGTCCCGCGCCGCGATTCCCATTGAACTTTGCCCGCGCCCCAGATCATCAAAGGCGACGCCCGACAGCGTCCCCTGCTCTTGAAGCCGCACAGACTGCGATCCCGGTTCCGATTTGTTGACAAACAGGAAGTTAGCTGTCGTATCGTTCGCGACAAACAGGTCAGGGCCGCCGACACCGTCCAAATCCGCGGCGATGATGTCCATTCCTTTGCCGATTCCCCGAGCGTCCAGGATGCCCGACTCGTCCGTCACTTCGCGAAATCTGCCGTCGCCGAGATTCAAGTACAGTCGGTCCTGCTGTCCGGGGAATTTCAGCGGCGAGCATTGAACCAGTTTTCCATCGTTTCGGCACTGCCGCGTCATGGCGTCCCCGCCCAAGTAGTTCACGACGTACAGCTCCGGCAGCCCATCTCGATTCAGATCCACGAACACTGCGCTGAGAGAATAGTCGTCTCCCGCCGTTCCACTCTGCTCGGTCCAATCGGTAAATGTGCCGTCGCCGTTGTTGCGATACAAGCGATTGCCGCCCAGATTGTTGACATACAGATCGGGGAATCCGTCCCCGTCAATGTCGCCGACTGCCACTCCGTTGCCGAAGCCGGAGTCGCCCACGCCGGCGAACTCCGTGAGGTCCACAAAGGACTGGCCTTGATGGTTGCGAAACAGGCGGTTCTGGCGAGCCTGGTTTGCGTCGGATGGCGGCCACGAGCACGACTGCGTGAGGTACAGGTCAGGCCATCCGTCCTGGTCGTAGTCCAAGGCACCCACGCCTCCGCCGGCAAAGTCAAACGTATAAACGAAATTTTCCATCCGCTGCTTGTCGACAAAGTATGTGAAATTCAGTCCAGTCTGCCGAGCCACGTCGTCAAAAGAGACGACTGACTCGGCGGCTTCCCTGGTGGCCAGATCGGCAGTCGAAGACAGATCGGGCAGAGGGAATGCGGAGTAGTCGATGGTGTTCGCCGGATTCCCGGCTGTCAGCGTTAGCGGCGCGTCCGGAGTCAGCCGCTGATCCAAGCGGGCGATTGCCGCTTTCGCAAAGGATGAATCCGGTTCCATGGACAGCAGCAGCTGGCTCCACCCCTTGGCCTCCCACAGGCGTCCGAGCCGTTCGAGGATTTCGATCATCTGTTTCGCCTGGGCACTTGTCCCGATTTCCAGTTCGGTGCCCCACAACAGCAGGTCGTCGAACACCTGCAGGTCTTCGCCTCGCTGCTGAAACGCAACCGCCTGCTTGCTGTCACCGATCTCCGCCAGCAAGTTGGCCATCAACAGATTCGCAGCCCGGTCGTTGGGATAGATTCTGATCGCCTCCCACAAGCAGCGAATCGCAGCGCGAGACTGTCCCTGACCACGCGCCCAACGAGCCCGCGTGAGCCAAATCGATGGATGCCGATCGGCTGTGTCCGGAAGCTGCGAATGCCATGCGAGAAATTCTTCTCTCTCCTCGTTGTCGAAAAGCAGCTGCCCAAGTGCCGCCTGCGCCTCCAGCAATTCCGGTCTCCAAGCGACGATCTTTAGCAGCCCTTGCAGCGCCCGGCCCAAATCATCGTCCTCCATTATTTCAGAACGAATGGGTCCGAGCAGGTAAAGTAGATCTTGTGGTTCGCTTCGCCCGCAGTATTCCAGAAACGGGACATCTCGGTCTCGGCTGAGCCACACGCCCTCGAGAGTCCCGGCGAAGGCCAGATCTTCAAATGCATAGTGCCCTTGGCGAAGCACTTGGTGAACTACGGGAAGGGCTTCCCAATTGCGTGCTTCGACTCTCAACAGATTCAGCAAGCCTTGATTGGCGGCAAGCTGCGTAGGTTGATGTTTCAGCACACGTCGATAGAAAGCTTCCGCCTCGGACAGCCGACCCTGTTTCACAGCAAGCTCGCCGCAGTGCATCAGGGCTTCGATCGATTCTTCGCTGCCGTCATCGCCCACCGAGTTGAAAAAGTGAAATGCCACCTGATGTTGGCCTGCGCCCAGGGCGGCGCGGCCCGCGACTAACATCGCGTCCTCGGATGTGGGATCCGCTTGCAGAATCTGCTCGCTAAGTCGAAAGGCCTCGGTAAAGTCGCCTCGCTCCAGCGCGGACCGGGCATCCGCAACACTGTCACTCGCGTGGGCTTGCTCGCATGGCCTGCCGGGTGAGTGCGAGACCGATTCATATTCGGAGATGTGCCTTGATTGATTAATGTGTTTGTTAGTTTGATGGG
>JAQBZS010001037.1 GCA_027622115.1 Planctomycetota bacterium
GTCCGTGATCGCGTTTGGCCGGACTCTCCGAGGAATTCCATTCGGCGGTGACGGTCGACGGCTGACGGACCTCTTCTTTCTGGTCGTGGCCAAGGATTCGAAGACGCACCTCCAAGTATTGGCTCGATTGGGCCGCATGATTCAGGATCTTGAATTCCTGGAAGCACTGCGGGCAGCCGACGACGAACACACGACTTACGAATTGATCCTGCAAGCGGAAGCGAAGGTTGGAGGGGCTTAGTTCGGGAGTCGGCGGGCCACGTATCGACTGAATCGCCCTGCCGCAACCGGATTCATGTGCAGGCCGTCCGGAAACATTGAGTTGTCGATGCCTGGCACACGACGGGCATCAATGAGCCGAATGTTTCTCGCCGCGCAGAACTCAATCAGACCGGGAGCGATGTCGTATTCGTCCGGAACTGGAATCGCGACCAACACGACCTGCACGTTGTGGACGTGTGCGAGTTCCACGAAACGGGACAGACGGGTAAACGTGTTGACCGGATTCGTTGGCACTCGCGGTTGAGGGTCGACAACGGCCTCGTTAATCCGATCGGACGACTCGCGGTAATCCGGGATGATCGTGTCGAGAACACGGTACTGCACACGTTGGCGATTCGCGTAGGCTGCCGACACAAGTCCCAACAGAAAGTCGGTCCGTTCGCCGAAGCCGGCCACCTCGTGTTGCATGACGTCCGGAAGGTCATCCAGTTCGCTGAACAGATACCCGAGCGTGGATGGATCAAACTTGCGGGAATCGCCGACATGGCCTCCACGGGGGCCTTCGAACCCCAGCACCACCATGTCGGGCGCGTGGCCGGTCTTCACGAACTGATTCCGAAACGCATAGAACCATTCGACGATGCCGCTTCCGTCCGCCGTTGCCTTCCGCACGAATGCACCGGAATGGCCGGATCGACCTGGCGATCGAGCCAATTCCTGCGTCACGAATTCCACGTCGATGCCGTCACGTGTCAGCGAATTGCCGAGGAAGAGGATGCGGTGATCATTGGCATGTTGCGGTTCGCTGAAAGTGGCGGCGATTTCGGGGAATGATCGAATACCGACAAAATCCTTCGACACACGTGATTCGAGTCCACGAATACCGAACTCGGCCGACAGCAGCACGACCGCCACAAAGGCAATGACTTTCCATTCACGTCGCAAGCCGGAACGCGATGCAACGGCGAAGCGCGAAGGACTCGGATTGCCATGTTCACGGTTCGAGATTTCTCGTCGCGATTCTTCCGCGCGGTTCAGCGGCGGCGCGGCCGGAAGTTCAAGAACTGCGTTGGTGGTTCGGTGAACCATGTGTTGGCCCCAATGCCCAGGCTGACCGCATTCAGTTCGAAAACCGGAATTCTGTAGCTCGCTTAACTGTCAGCCGCAGGCATACGCGTGCCCAGATTGTTGACGACGCTGCCTCGCCGCAAGCAGACGCGGTAGTGGGATTCGCCAGAATTCCGAACTGGGATTTCTGGCGAAATCCACTACTCAAAAATGCGTGCAAGAAACAACAAATCGCGAACTAGTAGTACAAGGTACGGCTAAGCCGAATTCTGGGTCTCGAAGTAAATGTGCTTAGAACTGAAAGTAGATGAATTCCTGCTTCACCGGCGGCAGGAAGAATAGCAGCATCAATGCGCAATACGCGTAAGCCATTCCTCGCGGCAGCCAGTGCGTGTGGAGCAGACTGAGCAGATCGCCCCGGCGTTCCAGCCAGAATTCAAACAACAGGATCGGTCCGACGAAAAACACGATCATGGCTAGCGCGGACAGCGTCAGCGATGTGACCGAAGCGTCGGTTGCCATTAACAACAGCATGTTGCCGGCCTGTCCAATCGAGTCGGCTCGGAAGAACAACCAGCCAATGCAGACGAAATGAAACATCAAGAGCCATCCCATGCCGTGTCTCAGTCGTCCGGTGGGTTTCGTCGCTACGAGTTTTGCGCGTTGCTCAAAAATGCGATATCCGCACAGCAACAGCCCGTGAAACGCACCCCACGCCAGAAACGTCCAGCCGGCTCCGTGCCAGAGTCCACCCAGCACCATCGTTAGCAGCAGGTTGCGATACGTGGCGAATTGCCCGCCGCGGTTTCCGCCTAGCGAAACGTAGAGATAGTCTCGCAACCATTGTGACAGGCTGATATGCCACCGACGCCAGAAGTCACTGGGCGTGACGGCGAAGTACGGCATTCGAAAGTTCGTCATCAGATCGAAACCCAGCCAACGCGCGATTCCTTGGGCGATCGAAGAATAACCGGAAAAGTCGCCATAAATCTGAAAGGCGAACGCATAGACGCCGATCAGGCACTCCGGACCCGTGAGCTGTGCCGTCGGCGTGGCAAACACCGCGTTGACGATCTGAGCCATGTTGTCCGCAATGACGACTTTCTTAAACAGCCCGATCACGATGTGATACAGCCCCTCGCGAAAGTGGTCGGGATGACGCGGTCGCGGGTTGAGAATCTGCGGCATCAATCGTTGCGACCGTTCGACCGGTCCCGCCACAAGCTGCGGGAAGAAGCACACGAACAATGCGAAGTCCCAAAAGTTCCGCGTGGCGGTGTTGTCCCCGCGATGAACGTCGATCGTGTAGCTCATGGTCTGGAAGGTGTAGAACGAAATTCCGACGGGCAGCACGATCTGGAGCGACGGCAGCGTGGCGGCAAATCCCAACGACGTCAGCAGTTGCACGGCTTCTTCCGCAAAGAATCCGTAGTACTTGAAGACGCCGAGGAATCCGAGATTGGTTGCGAGTGAGCACACCAACAACAACTTGCGGCGCCTTGTATCGGCGGATGCCTCGATGGCGATCGCCGCGAAGTAGTCAACAACGGTCGAAATGAAAATCAGCGACAGAAACCGCCAGTCCCAATACCCATAGAAAACGTAGCTGGCCACCAACAGCATGCGGTTTTGCGCTCGATGAGCGAGGCGACGGTACAAGACCAGCACGATCGCGAAGAACGCAAAGAAGATGAAGCTGTTGAACAACATGTGAATGCGTTTGGAGCGAGAGTTTTACTGCGACGACGCGGACTGGTGAACACGCCTGACGATCGTTGCAGCGACTCTACGTCACACTCGGGGCGGCGGCGCGAATGCGCGAACCGCTTTT
>JAQBZS010000016.1 GCA_027622115.1 Planctomycetota bacterium
GCCCTGCGACACAGCCTTGCTCGCGGCACTCCATTCGGTGAGACTCACTGGCAGACAAAAACCGCTGCGACCCTCGGCCTTGAATCCTCGCTTCGACCTCGAGTCTTTCCGAGTCTCTTTGCCGCAGCGACGGCAAGTCCCTTGCCATACGTCAATCGGTCGCGACGTTCACCAACTAGTCCTAAGCCGAGTTTGTGGTAACGGCGCAAGTCATCAATGGTCGCTTTAAGTCTTGCGGCCCGGCGGACTGCGGCGTCCACGTCTTTTCGGCTGGGCTTCTCTCTCGCCGTCTTTGTCGCGCTGTCACCTTTCCCAGTCGACTTCTTTGGCTGACGTTTGATCGGCTTTGCAGTCTTCTTCACCGCTAAATCCTTCGTCAAAGAACTCCACATGCTTTGAATTGCTCAACAAACCCGACGCCTTCAGCCAGGTAGCGCCGTCTTACCGGTACTCATCATGAGTCTTCACGGGAAGAGTCTGGCTGTTGGGCCGGGGGCATCCGATGCCGCGACTATCACAGAAGGTCAGGGCAGCCATCCGCGAGTCTGCGTTCGCCGGGCAAACCGTCGAGAGCTTCTGTGGCGTCCCGGTCCATGCTCCTGAGTGACTTCACCGTCGTGTTGCGAACTTGATCGGCTCGTCCCCAAATGACGCAACACGGGGCCAGACGGAGCGATTTCGACGGTTCAGATTGGCGTTTCAGGGGGCCGGACGCGCGTGGATTTGGGACGCTTCGTTTTCCCAAAGGTATCACCGAAGGTATCACCGCCGAAAACACCAAAAGGTATCACGCAAAAACCCCTCGCAAGTCGTTGGCCTGCAAGGGGTTATGAATGGACGATACTGGACTCGAACCAGTGACCTCCACGATGTCAACGTGGCGCTCTAACCGAACTGAGCTAATCGTCCCGCACGGGCGGGGATTATGGAACCGCGATGGGGCGATGTCAAACATTCGATTTTTGCCGACGTGCATCCTTGCCAACGAGTTTGTAACCCGGCTTCGCGTGGTTATATTCGCTCGTCACTCATGCCACCCGAGGAGATACAACATGCGACTGTTCTGTTTCTGTATCAGTGTCGGTGTTCTCGCCGCATGCGCTTTGACCCGAGCCGACGACGATGCCTTTCGGCTGCGGGTCACCGACACAAAGTCCAATCTGAATCTGCCGGAATTCCTGGTGAAAGGCAGCACCGTTACGCCCGACTGCCCCTGCGAGTGGTCGATTCGCAAAATCACTCTGCGTGGCGGCAAACAGGCTGGTTCCGAATTGATCATCGTCGATAACGGCAAAACTACCATCACGCTGATTCCGACTCGTGGAATGGGTTTGCTGTCCGTGGTTGCGGGTGATCTGACGTTGGGTTGGGAATCGCCCGTCAAGGAAATCGTGCATCCGAAATTTATCAATCTGCAAACTCGCGGCGGACTGGGGTGGCTGGAAGGCTTCAACGAATGGATGTGTCGCTGTGGTTTGGAAAACAATGGGCAAGCCGGTGAAGACAAATTCATCAACAACGTGGGCGACGAAGCAACGATGCAGCTCACGCTACACGGCAAGATCGCCAACATTCCCGCATCGAGGGTCGAAATTGTGGTGGATCGTAAATCGCCCTACACCATTCGCGTCCATGGCCGAGTCGATGAGAAGATGTTTTACGGCCCGAAACTTGAACTGCTGACGGAACTCGCCACTCAACCCGATGCGAGCACATTTCGGATCAGCGATGTGGTGACCAACAAGGGCGCTCAACCGCAAGAATTCGAGATGCTGTATCACGCAAACTACGGTCGCGGATTGCTGGAAGCCGGTGCCACGTTGGTCGTTCCGGCAAAACAGGTCACGCCGTTCAACGCCAACGCCGCCCGCGACGTCGACACGTTTGACACGTATCGCGGCCCAACACTCGGGTACATCGAACAGGTCTACGCACTGCGGTTGTACGGCGACAAGCAGGACCGGACGACGGTGTTGCTGCAAAACAAGAAACAAGACCGAGGCGTTTCGATGTCCTGGTCGCTGAAGCAATTGCCTTATTTGACGCAATGGAAGAACACGGCTGCCGTGCAAGACGGGTACGTCACGGGTTTGGAACCCGGCACCAACTTCCCGTACAACCGCAGCGTCGAACGGAAATTCGGCCGAGTTCCCAAGTTGGCGGCCGGTGCGAGTTATGCGATGGCAGTCGACTTCGGACTTCACGTCGGCGAGGGCGCCGTCAAGTCCGTGCAGGCGCGGATCAAGGCCATCCAAAGCGGTCGTAAGACGACCGTCGATCAGGAACCGCAGAAGACCGAGGACTGAAGAGTCCGGCTCATCGGGTTTCGCTGCGTACGAAAAAAGCCCGCGATAGTTCGCTATCGCGGGCTTTCGTGGTCTTGGCTTCGGTTGCGTCTAGTCTTCCGAGAGATACGGCAGCAGCCCGATGAATCTTGCTCGCAATACGGCTTGCCGGACGGCTCGCTGGTATTTCGCACAATTGCCGGAGCGACGACGCCCTAGCAGATTGCCTTCGCGATCAACCATGGATCGCAAAGTCTTGGTGTCTTTGTAGTCAACGTAAATCGGGCGAGGTGACTTGTCACAACCGTCCGGACAGAAACGGCATCGCAGTTTCTTCTTCAGACGAGCCCGCTTCTTGCGGAGTTTCTTGAAATGAGCCTTAGTGAAAGTCGCCATTCGACCGATTGCCATCAAGGTTAAGAGGGCTTCCAGGATCCTTTTACAGCCAGAGATCCGGCGACCCGAGCGGGTTGAAGGGCGGGGATTATGATGGCGTTCGCTCAAGGTTGCAACTGAGACGGAAATCGAGAAATTTGCGAGAAGCCGAACGGCGTGAAGCCACGATCTGCAAGGTGTCTTGGTCGAGCAACCGGGCCTTGATCACGGATTGGCCCAGCCTGCCAATCACATACGTCCCATTTCTCCCATAAGTCGCATCACTCATGGTACTTATGAGACGGATGGGACGAATGTTGATCGAAAGGTGGGCCAATCCGTGATCAAGGCCGAGCAACCGCCTCGGTCAATCCCCTGTGTTTTCATAGCCCGGAGCGAAGCCGAAGTCGATTTCTTCAAATTCTCGGATCACCGGCGCTGCGGGTTTGGTTTCGATGATCGTCTTGGATCGGTCTTCGACTCGTGACATCGCGAAGATTTCGAGAGTCAACAACACCACGACGACGAGAGCGATAAACACCAAATTCACGCTGCGGTCCACACGATTGCCCGACTGCAAAGTCGCATCCCCGGTCACTTTTTCCGGCTTCATGTCACTGCTCCCATTCAGAACCGTCGATTCGGGTGAGGCAACTCGCAATTTGCAATTTGAAATAGACCGCTCGGGACAATGGTCCCAAGCCGCGTCGGGATTGCGCATCCGACGATTCAACGCACGAGCCATACCGGAACGGCGGCGAATCAGCGTTGAATCGTCATAACCTGTGTTGCTGAACGTGTTTTCGGTCGAAACTTTCGATGGCATCGGCGGTTCATGTCGGACACGACGTTGCTGGAATCCAACGTCGGCAGCGTCCTATGATGCCGATCGCCCTCGATTCGTGAGTGGTTTCGGCCTTCAAACTGGGAGTCAAGCAGATGCGTCATCTTGGTCATTTTTCGGCTCGATTCATCTGGCTGTTCGCGCTTGTGCTGTTGGTGATTCTTGTCGGCGATCATTGCGCGGACGACGCCGCGCAAGAGTCGAAATCGCCGAAGATCACCGACGCGAAGAAAGCCTTGGCGGAATTCAACGGGTTGATTGGTGGCTGGCGCGGCATCGGGCAGCCCAAGCGGAATTCTCGAGTCGGCGCGTGGCAGGAAACCGCCGAATGGGTTTGGGAATTCAAAGGGAAACAGCCGGCCATCCGCTACAACGTGGACATGGGCCAGTTGCTGAAAACCGCCAGCGTTTCGTTTTCGCCGAAAACGCAGCAATTCACTCTGAGCGCCACGCTGCCGGATGATGCCACTCGCGATTTCGTCGGGAAGAGTGACGGCGATAAAGTCGTGTTGGAGTCGAAGCCGGACGACGATGGTTTCGTGCATCGTATTTCGATTACACAACTCAACGAGAAACGCACCGTCGTCTTGTTCGAGCGTCGGAAAGCCACGCAGAGTTTCTATTTCCGCGTCGCCTCGGTGGGCTATACGCGACAGGGAACTTCGTTGGCGGTTGAAGGGGCGGGCACGCCCGAATGTATCGTGTCCGGCGGCAAGGGCACGATCAAAGTGAGCCACAAGGGAAAGGTCTACTGGGTCTGCTGCACGGGCTGCAAGCAGGCGTTCGACGACGACCCGGAAGGCGTCATCGCCGACTACAAGAAGCTGCTCGAAGAACGCGAAGCCGCTAAGAAGTCCGCAAAGAAGGCGTCTTGAAACAGTGCCCGCTGCGTTGACTGAAACAACTTCGCAACCGGGAGAGATTGATGCGCGACGTGGAACTTGGCGGGCTGACCTTTCGGATTGAATACCGCTCAACCGGTGCGGACCGTGGTCCAGCAATTCGCGTCTTCGGCAATGTCGATGGCCAAGCCGTGCAATTGCTGCGATTCGACTGCTTCGAAGACGACCCTCATTTCCACTACGACCCCGTCGGGAAGAATGTGAAGTTCCACCTCGACCCACTGACGATGGGCGACGCGTTGGAATTCAGCCTCAGACAAATCGGCAGCGTTCTGCGAGCCATGATTGCAAAGGCCGGTTTTGCGGAATTCGCGGAGTCGGTTGACGAAGACGCAGTCCGTGGCTCGATCGGACGGATTCGTTCGGCAATTGACTCGGAATCGCGCGCCTCGCCCGGATGATGCACGACAACCGGAATTTGGATCGAGCCGGACTCTTCTGAGATACAAGTCACGTCTCGGCGGCCACAATCTCGACGAGGAATCCAACATGTACGGAAACTTTGGCGAACACCTTCAACAATCACTCGACGAAATTCGAGACGGTGGTCTGCACAAGGCGGAACGCGTCATCACGACTCCGCAAGACGCTCGCATCCAAGTCGGCGACGCCGAGCCCGTGCTCAATATGTGTGCCAACAATTATCTGGGGCTGGCCGAGCATCCCGACATTGTCAAAGCGGCTCACGAAGGTTTGGACCGTTGGGGATACGGGCTGTCGTCCGTGCGATTCATCTGCGGCACGCAATCGATCCATAAGCAACTCGAAGCCAAGATCAGCGAGTTTCTCGGCACCGAGGACACGATTCTCTACACGTCCTGTTTCGACGCCAATGGCGGGCTGTTCGAGACACTGCTGTCCGAAGAAGACGCTGTGATCTCGGACGAACTTAATCACGCCAGCATCATTGATGGAGTGCGGTTATGTAAGGCCCAACGTCACCGCTATCGCAACAGTGATCTCGCCGATTTGGAAGCGAAGTTGCAACAGACCCAATCGGCTCGATTCCGGATGATCGCGACGGACGGTGTATTTTCGATGGACGGCTACATCGCCAACTTGCCGGGCATCTGCGACTTGGCGGACAAGTACAACGCGTTGGTGATGGTCGACGATTCGCACGCCGTGGGCTTCATGGGCTCACGAGGCCGCGGCACGCACGAGCATCACGGAGTCGTCGAACGCATCGACGTGATCACGGGAACGCTCGGCAAGGCGCTCGGAGGAGCCAGCGGCGGTTACACGAGTGGTCGCAAGGAAATCATCAATCTGCTACGTCAACGGTCGCGTCCGTATTTGTTCTCGAATTCCGTGGCGCCGCCGATCGTGGCCGCATCCATCCGGGCGATCGACCTACTGAGTTCGTCCACGGCACTTCGTGATCGACTTCACGCCAACACGCGATTCTTTCGCGACGGCATGTCGAAACTCGGCTTCGACATCCTGCCCGGCGAGCACCCGATCGTGCCTGTGATGTTGGGTGATGCCAAGTTGGCCGCTCGCATGGCGGATGCGTTGCTGATGAAGGGCATCTACGTGATCGGTTTTTCCTTCCCGGTCGTGCCGCAGGGAAAGGCTCGGATTCGCACTCAAATCTCGGCCGCGCATACGGAAGAAGATCTAACGATGGCCATCGAGAAATTCGCCGAGACGAAGTTCGAATTGGGCCTTTGAGATCCACGCCAAGACCGCGTTTCAACACCCCAGGTCAGCCCGCCATTGGATGCGCCGGGGCGAATCCCCAGAGGGTCGCGCGTATTGAGTTCAGACAGAACACCTTGGGGGATTGCTGATTCTGAGATACGATCCCTTCCGCCAGCCAGTGATGGACGCTCGATTTCGTCGGGATTCCAAGCAGGCACGGTCGCGTAAGCCCACCAATCTGGGCGAATTTACTCCAACGGAGTTTACTCCAACGGAATTCACTCCAACGGACCGAGACCCCAGCGATGTATGCCGACAGTTACGAACTCCGAACTCTCAAAGCTCAAGTGGACCGTGGCGATCTCGTGCGAAGGATCTACGATCAACTTGCAGTTCTGTGCCCCAAAGTCGTGCTCGATCCTCTCCCGGAGGAATTGCAGGAAACCGCCGCGAGTTTCTTGGGATCGGAGAAGGCCCTCAAGAAACGCGGACTGAAAAAGAGCGAGGAAGTGCGGGATTTGATCAGTCATCTCGCCGGCGTCTTTTTTCACAATGAAGACCGCGAATTCTCGCAGGCGAAGCAGGGTGCCGAATACTTGGATGCCTTCGTTCGCGAGAAGATCCCGCCGTACGCCTACATGTATGCCAGCGACTCGCCCGAGGTCACTGGAGGACATGTGTTGAACCAGATCCTCAGTGCCCTTGACGACGTTCGGGAAGTCGCGGGTGGAATCGGTGCGACATTGATTACCGATTTCTTGAATAGCGAGGCGACCACGATGGACGTCTTCTTGATGAAGGGCACAAACCACGACTATCGCCTGGATGTGCTCGCCAAGACCCTCCCCGAACTTCGAACGCTGACTCGTTTCAACAACGAAGAAATCCACTTGCTGCGCCAAAAGGTCAGCGCCGTTCTGAGTGCGGTTCTGCGGCAATCGAGTGATTCACCGACCGTCAAATCCTTGCGAGCATCCAATTCGGAACCGGCCCGATTCAAGGGAGTGCATAAGTCGATGGACGTGTCGATTACGGTCGAGAGATTGGACGAGGCGAAGACTCATCGGGGCGAAAGGGTCTCCATTTCCGGCTTACAGGTCTCGGCCGAAGCGGAAGGCAACGTGTTGTTTCCGCCGCTGTGAATCTCGTTTGATGAAAAGGAAGTGATCGCAAGCCTGTCCGTCTCGATCGCCGGCAATGTTTGGATGGACGACGAGCGCGGGATCCGCGGCGTGTCGAAGCGGGTCTTCAGCCAGCCGGGCAATACCTACGATGTGGCGGCTGTGGAAGAGGGATTCCTGGAAGCCGCCATCATTCGACACGTTCGACATGCACCACGCGTGGCGACGTCGGTTCAAGAGTTCGTCAAACTCGCGATGCGAGTGCTGCCCGACGATGAGAAGAGTGCGATCGAGGCGGTGGTCAAGCAACGTTTGAGACCACGGGATCCCAATATGCAGAGTTCCAACATCAACGTTTCTCAAGTGTTCTTCGAATAGGCGCGGCGTTTTTTGATCGGTGCCGGTCGTAGCGAAGCGTCGCGGTTGTCGCCGGGTGTTGAAACTCGGTGTTGCTGGTCGTTCCACGCCACCCCGATCCAGCCCAGCCATTTTTCGGGCCGTCCCATGCAGATTATCCGCAAGCGAGCATTTGCCCGCGCTGGGCTGATCGGGAATCCGTCCGATGGATACCACGGCAAGACGATCTCGCTGATCGTCCGCAATTACTGGGCGGAAGTGGTGCTCTACGATTGGCCGGAAGTGGAAATCGTGATGACGACCGAGGATCAAAGCCGGTTTTCGTCCATTCGCGAACTCAGCCACGACGTCACGCTGCACGGCTATTACGGCGGCATTCGACTGCTCAAGGCTACGATCAAGCGGTTTCTCGACTACTGCGATTCGCTGAGCCTGACTCTGCACGACCGCAACTTTTCCGTTCGGTACTCGAGCAACATTCCTCGGCAAGTCGGCTTGGCGGGATCGAGTGCGATCATCGTGGCGACATTGCGAGCACTGATGGAGTTCTACGAAGTCGAAATTCCGATCGAAGTGCAGCCGGCGTTGGTGCTGAGTGTCGAAAGCGGCGAGTTGAGAATTGCCGCCGGATTGCAGGACCGTGTGATTCAGTGCTACGAAGGACTCGTCTCGATGGACTTCGGCACGGACCGAGAACGCGAAGTGAACGGTTTCAAGTGTTACCGTTACGACCGCCTCGAACCGACACTCCCCGGTGTTCTTTATCTAGCATTCAGTACCGAAGCCGGCGAACCGACTGAAGTGACTCACATCCCTTTGCGAGCCCGTTATGACGCCGGCGATCAACAAGTTGTCGCGGCGATGAGCGAATTCGCATCGCTGGCGGAACAAGGTCGGCAAGCAATTCTGGACGGCAACGAGGTCGAGCTGAACCGACTGATCAACCGCAATTTCGATCTGCGACGCGACATCATTCCGCTACCTGCCAGCCATGTGGCGATGGTCGAACAAGCCCGGTCGGTGGGTGCGAGCGCCAAATTCGCGGGGTCCGGCGGAGCCATCATCGGCCTCTGTCACGACCACGCGATGTACACCGCACTCGAACAAGCAATGCGAGCCCTCGACTGCCAAGTCATTCGCCCGATCATCGCGGATGACTGACAAGACCGACCAAAGAGAGACAGTCGGAGAAACAATCGGCGGGAATCAGACTGATGGAGTCGCTCTGTGTCACTTGTTCGCACGCGAGGGAAATCGTCTCGGGCACAGGATCACGCTTCTTGCTTTGCCTGATGTCTCAAGGGAACATACGATTCCCCAAGTATCCGCCACAGCCCGTCCTTCGCTGTGATGGCCACGAAGTCATGCACGATGCTATGACGAGTCTCGCATTGGATGTCCTACCGGACAGATTTGCGATTTGTCGTCTCGAATCCAATGCAGATGTGCCCGGCTGGGCAACCGGCGATCTTGTCTCGATCACCCGCACACCGGACGAACTGTCCATCGTCTGTCCTCAAGCACGTGTGCCGGAGGACATTCGAGCCGAATCCGACTGGCGTTGCCTTCGAGTTTCCGGACCGTTGGACTTTTCTCTGGTTGGCGTCATCGCTTCGCTCACTGGCATACTTGCGGCGGTGAACGTCAGCGTTTTTGTCATTTCTTCATTCGACACAGACTACATACTGGTGAAAGAGTCTGATCTCAAGACGGCGGTTGAATCCTTCGTCGAGGTCGGTCATGCGATTCGGGGCATGTGATTTGGTTGCCTCCGCAATACTGGTTCTAGCCGATGCAAAAGGCATGCGGCGGCCAGTCAAGAATGTCAAAGGGCTTAGTAATTGAATTGCCCGAAAGCTTCGACGATCTGGCACCGACCTATTTGGCGCGGCGAGAATAGAATAGCCACGGATGGCAGGCGGAGGCACACAAAAAGCCGCCGACGAAGTGATCGGCTGCGACACCGCTCAATCCGGATTCAAACGGCTAATGCAAAGTGGCGTTGTCCGCGCTGTCCAATTAAGTACCTGCGTTCTCTGCCAGGAGTGGCTTGATGATTTCTTGCAACTTCTCGATCGAGTGATAACCCACGACTTTCTTGCGAACCTTCCCGTTGCGGTCGATGAACAACGTCGTGGGGAAGCCTTGCAAGTTGGGAACTTGACGAATCACGGATTGGTCACCGATGAGGCACGGGTAGTTGATGCCGAATTCCTCGGCGAATTTCTTGACGGTGTTGATGTCCTCGCCGTCACCGCTTGGTTTGAAATTGAGCCCCACGATTTGCAGTCCCGCTTCGCCATGTTCCTTTTGTAGGTCGATGAAATGCGGAATCTCTTTTCGGCATGGAGGACACCAAGTGCCCCAAATGTCGGCGATCACGACTTTGCCTTTCAGCCCGGCCAGCGACACCGTGTTCCCTTCCAAGTCCTTCAAACTGAAGTCGAACGCGAATTGATCCTTCTTGCGAATTGAAGCGACCACATCCTTGAATTCGGGGGTGTCGCGGATCGATGCCAGGTCGGCGTCTTGCTCAAAGTGGTCCGCGTCGTCGGAGCCGGCTGCCACGGCCTTCTTGAGCGCCTCGATGGCTTTTTGCGATTCCCCCGCCATCGCGTACGCGCACCCGGCGTTGTAATACACTTGATTTCCAAGTGCTTTGACGATCCCGTCACTATTAGCAGATGACGCAAGTCGATCGAGGAATTCCGCACTTTTGATGAATAGCGGATTCGACGTCTTCCGGTCGCCCGCCTGGGCCGCCTGCATTCCGGCTCCAGCCGCCAATTGCGTCGCCAGCAGCAATCCCGAATTCTCCTTCGGAGCAACCGCAAGTGCGGACTCGACTTTTTGCAGTGCCCCATTCAGATCGCCACGGCTCGCAAGTTGATTGGCTTCGGAGAGGACCTTCGGAACATCGGCAAGAGCCACGGAAGCGACCGGAGGATTCGTGGGATCCGCTGGTCCAGCCAAGGTTTTCCCGGCATCGGAAATCGTCTTATTTTCGATCGCGGTGTTGTCCTGGCTCCCCGTTTTGCTCGAATCGGCAACCGTTTTCGATTGTGATTTTTCGTCGCCGCAACCCAACAAACCGATCAACACGGCTGCAACCAACAGAAAATGGAATCGCATGGGAATCTCCAGTAGAAGGTGGGGACGGGCTCTTGGTACTCGCCGAGGGCTCGGATGAGCCCGAACCGCTGACACGAGGCTGTCATTCTCGGGTGCCGCGTGGGATTCGCTCTGTCAACACACGACTATTTCTTCTTCTTCGGCGTCACCTTCTCTGCCTCTTTCTTGGGTGCTGCCTTTTTGGGATCCGTCTTCTCGGCGTCCTTCTTCGCTGCATCCTTCTTTGGCGCATCCTTCTTCGGCGGAGCTTTCTTTTCTTCCTTCTTCACTTCCGGTTTTGGCTGCGGAGGGTCGATGCCTCGGATGACTTTCACCTTGGGCAACGCTTGCTGCAACTTGTTCACGCCGGCGTCGGTCACTTTGGTTTGCCACAGATAGAGTTTTTGCAAGTTCTTCAAACCGGCGAGCTGTTCCAGACCCGCATCGCCGATGCTCGTGCCATACAAGTTTAAGTATTGCAGGCCTTGCAAATTCTTGAGATTGGCGAGTCCCTTGTCGGTGACCTTGGTTTTTTCGAGGTGCAAACGCTCCAAGCCCGTGCAGTCCGCAATCGACTCCAGACCCTGGTCAGTGATCTCGGTGCCTCGCAAGTTCAGTTGGCACAACGACTTCAAACCCTTGAGCGGTGCAAGTTTTTCGTCGGTGACTTTTCCGTCCGCCAAGTGATACGCGACGACCAATCTCGAGTCGTTTTGAGCGAGTTCCAGCACCTGGGCTCCTGCCTTGCGGATGGCGTCCATCGCCTTGAGATCCGCTTCCGTCAACTTTGGCTTCTCGGCTTCCTTCTTGGGGGCTTCCTTCTTGGGGGCAGTTTTCGGCGCGTCTTTTGGGGCTGTCTTCGGCGCGTCTTTGGGGGCGACCGTCTTCTTCGCTTCGGCTTTCTTTTCGCCGTCCTGGCCTACGAGCATCGTGGTGCTCAAAACGCTGAATCCGAGTGCAAGAGCGACTTGTCGAAACATGAATTCCTCCGTTGGGTGCCGATCGTGAGTCTGCTTTGAAAGGGGAGTTGAGAACCTCGCCAAGCAAGTGCCCGAATTCGTGCGGGCTCGTCTCAACTTCACGTCAGTGACTGGGTATTCGATGGACCGATCGTGTGATCGTCAAGTCGACGAACACGATCGACTACGGCTGCTTGATGTCCAGCAGCGCGACGATTGGCGGAATCATGTGCGAGATCATCGCCTCAAGTCCCGCGTCCGAAAGATGGCACACATCGGTAAAGCACGCTCGCTGTCCGGCCAAGTGACGTTGCTGGTCCACGAAGACGACGCCCTTGGCCTGGGCGACTTCGCGAATCACTTCGTTGTGAGCATCGATCGTCCGCCGCACGTTGTCCGGGTGACCCCATGATTCCGCTCGCATGCCGTAATTTCCGACGGCATAACCCAGTTCGCCGTTGTCGAATCGTTCACGCGTGTAGTTCTGGGGCAGGTCAAACGCAAACGTCATCACCATCGCATGGTGGCCGTGTCGGCGGGCCGCTTTGACGATCGGCAGTAGGTTCTTTCGAAACGGCTCGCGCGTCTTGATGACATTGCCATAGTCGCGAAATTCGTCGTCGGGTTCGCCAAGTGGAATCGAGTTGTCCACGTAGTCGCCCACCACGGAGGCCAAGTTGAGTTTTCCGGCGGACAGGCGTCGCTTGAAGCTCTTGTAAAACGAGCAGTGCGAATAGTCGTCGCGAAATTGGTCTTCGGGGCAGCAGTTCATCCGCACGTCGTTGATGCCGTGATAGAAAATGACGAGATCACATTCGACACCGATGTCCATCAGGTGCTGGTACTTCAGCAAGCTGTCGTGACTCGTGCGCGCCGACGAAGACAACGAGTAGACTTCGACAGTCCGCCGTTCGCCAACCGCTTGCTTCAAGGCCGTTTCGAAGGGCGACGCGATTTGCTCCAGCACCGAACCACCCAGCAAGACCACGCGGAAACTGTTCGAAGCCGGTGGTCGTTTGGCGTGTTCCAAGATGCCCGACCGAGGCAACTCGGTGTAGAAGAAATTCCAGATGTGGGACGCGTCCGCTTGCGCCGTCAACGGCACACCAGCCTGGAATCGCCAAAAGAGTCGCTCGGAAACCCACAGCACCACGATCAGATAACCGAGATACAGGCCCCATCGCGCGAGCCGCTGGAAGAGCGTCTTGCGTGGTTTCGCTGCGATGGGAATGGATTCAGTCATGGCATCAACGCGGCACAACGGCCTGTTCGACGATTTGCTCGATGATCTGTTCGGATCGCGCACGCTGGCCTTCGCGAATCAACCCACGCACGATGACTCGGTGTGCCAAAACCGGGACGCACAACTGCTTGATGTCGTCCGGAATGACGTAGTCTCGGCCATCGACGAACGCCACCGACTGCGCCGCGCGATACAGCGTCAGCGCTCCGCGAGTGCTGACGCCCATCGTCAATTCGTCGTGATGCCGCGAGTGATCCACGATGTCCAAAATGTAGTCGTTGAGTGAATCGTCGACACGGACGTCTCGAACGGCCGCCTGCAATTCGCGCACGTCGGCCACCGACATCACGGATTGCAACGCGTCGACCGGTTCACCCTGGCGATGACTGCTCAGCACGCGGCGTTCGACGTCTCGTTCGGGATAGCCGATTTCAATCCGCATCATGAACCGGTCCAACTGGTTTTCCGGCAGAGGATACGTGCCTTCGGATTCGAACGGGTTCTGCGTGGCCAGCACGAAAAACGGTTGGTCCAACTCGTAGGTTCGCCCCTCGATCGACACCTGCCCTTCATTCATGGCTTCCAACAGAGCACTCTGCGTGCGGGGTGTCGTGCGATTGATTTCGTCGGCCAGCAGGATGTTGGTAAAGATCGGGCCCTTGCGAAATTCGAACTCGCCCAAGTTGGGGAGATAAATGCTGGAACCGAGAATATCGCTCGGCAACATGTCCGGCGTGAATTGGAGCCGCACGCACCCACAACTCAAGCTGCGAGCCAGCGCCTTCGCGAGCGACGTCTTGCCGACTCCGGGTGCGTCTTCGATCAAGACGTGACCGCCCGCCAACAACGAGGCGATGACCAACCGGACGGGTTCGGGCTTACCCAACAGTACGCTGGAGATGTTCTGTTCCAGCGTGGCGATGCGGGGATCCCGTTGAGTACTTGCCACTGTGATTGCTTTCCTGTCGTCTTGAATTCCGAACGGCGATTGCTCGGCGATATTGTCGCCGAGTCGGAAGCCAAGTCCAAGCACACGACACGGCTCGCCAACCCGCAGTGCGGACTGTTGGCTCGCGTGTTCTCGTGTTGGCAGTGCCTGTCGAGTTACCTCGATCGCAATTACTCAATTGCTGAAGGGCTCGAAGCCCATGTTGCGATCGATGGCATGCGCCTTTTCCGATCCGAAAAACAGGGGGCCTTCGGTTTCCGTGGGCCGTTCTCCGCGAGCTTCCTTGCCGACGAAATCCCACTCATCACCCGCGCCTTCTCGGTCAACGTTGTCCTGGTGGTCATGCGGATTCGGCGTCAGCATCCGCGTGGTATGCCGCACCATTTTCTTGCCTGCGTCAAAGACTTGGCAGCCGCACAACAGCGTTCCCATCAAGAGCACGGTGACGAGGCATCGCGTTCGTGCGGACAAGCGCGCAGCCCGAGCGCGACGGAGGGATGTGGAGATTCGAGTGCGCATCGCGACCACCGAGGATGAGTGGAGAAACGGTTGAACCGCGGAGAGGGAGCGGGATTTACCCAATTCGCGAATCGAGGTCCATGCGTCTTTGAGGCACACGAAATCGGTCTGGTGCTCGCCGTTGTGCGTGACAGACCAAAGCTGCAGAGTCGAGCTGAAGCGATCGCTGAAAACGAATCGCATCGCGCACGAAAAACGCCGCACCCAGAAAGGGAGCGGCGCACGGATTAAACGGGGAACTACCGAACGAGGACAAACCGCCCCAGCCAATACCCAATCTCCGTACCGAGCCTCCGATCCTAGGCTGTCACACGCACGGCCCTGTCCTCCTGACAAACGACCGCCTTTGCGCGACGACAGTTGAATACGATCGAAGTTGCCCTCCGTATTGGCAGTATTTGACTTTGTTCGGAAGTCTCCCCGCGGACCCACAATCTAGGTCAGGTCAACGCGGGAGATGAATTTTCAATGAAGGGGAAAAAGCGATCGGCGACCTGAAGTGAGCACAGACTACCTCGATGACTGAAAGTTTCAACGCACTGTTTTGTCTTTTCTGAAAAGCTGTTTTTCCCGGTTGAATTACTCGTTTTGAGGCTTGTGATAGTCGCCGATCATCCAGCGCACGAGCAGGTCGAGCCGCTCGGCCGTCATCTTGCCTTCGTAGCCGGGCATCTGATTCGCGCTACCGTAATGGAACGATGGATCGAGGATGAATTGCTTGAGCCATTCCTTTGAACCGTAGCCGTAGCCTCGGAGATTGGGGGCGTCGCCACCGGGCTCGTCGATGAACTTTGCGGCGTGGCATCCGAAGCAACTTTCCATTTCCACATTGCCGGCCAGCGGCGCTTCGTCATCGAGAATCTCCTTGCCCCGTTTCAGCAGTTTCTCATTCACGACATCGCCCGGATGATCCGCCTTCGCGGCGAAGTACTCCAGAATGGCCGCGAGATCTTCTGCGTGCTCCGGCTTCGTGAGAATCTTGGAGTGCGTCTTCGACCATCCCGCCATCATGCCCGAAGGCTCGTCTTCCTTTTGGCTGGTGAATGGGTGAAAGACGTCTTCCAGTTTGCCGTCCTTGGTGGCGTTCTTGTGCCAGCGTGAGTTCTTGATCGGAGCAAAAACATTCTCGTAGTCGATCAAGATTCTTCGCATCCACTCGCGAGTCCCGAATCCCGCCAGGTCAGCCGCCGTCGCCGGAGCTTCACTCGACTTGCCGTCGACCGTTTGCATCACCGGCTGACCCATTCCGTTGTGGCCGTTCCAGCGATGGCAACTGGCGCATTGTCGGGCGAAGATCCTCGGCCCATATTTGTACGGATCGTTTTGCAGCATGAACGACGCACCTTGCACGGGAATGCGCGTCGGCAACTTGGCCAATTCCTTGGCTCGATGCGCGTCGGCTTCCGCCTGCGCGATTGATGCCTGATGCTTTTCATCGTTGGCGTCTTCGTACAGTGCCATGCCGGTCAGCACGACGATCGCCACCATCAGCGTCCACGTGAAGACAACATTGAATTTGTGGCCGTTCTTCCACCAGGCGATGATCGGCATGGCGGCAACCAATGTCATCAAGGCCCCAGGTAGATAGATCGCTCCAAACGCGAGACCGAAGTGTTCCACGGCCTCGAACTTGAGGAAGCGAAATAAGAACAGGAAATACCATTCTGGGCGAGCCGCAGAATACGCCTCCGCCGGATTCGCGGGAGCACTAAGTTCCGCCCCCTTGAAGATCGCCAGCCCCATCACGACAGCCAAGACTCCCAAACACGCCACGCCGTCCTTGAGCACTTGATCGGGCCAAAATGTCGTGGTCGGCGCGCGTTCCGGTTCGGGCACGGTGATGCCGTGTCGTCGAAAGACATAGATGTGCAAGCCGAGAAACGCGATCAGCGACGCGGGCAGGATACCGGCATGTAGGGCAAAGAATCGCGTCAGTGTGTGGTGCCCATATTCAGGTCCACCCTGAACCACGAATTGCAGTTGTTGGCCGATGATCGGCGTGGCCCCCATGATCTCGGTCGAAACTTGTGTGGCGTAGTATCCTTTCTGGTCCCAGGGCAACAAATAGCCCGTTAATCCGAGAGCCAACACGATTTGCATCAACACGAGTCCCAGCCAAAAGTTGACTTCGCGCGGTGCTTTGTAAGCCCCGTCAATGATCACTTGGATGAGATGGATTGCCATCAAGACGACCATCGCCTGCGCGGCGAAGTGGTGGATGCCGCGGACGATACTCCCGAGAAACATGTGCTCTTGAATGTAGTACACACTTTCCCAAGCGGTTTGGGCGCTCGGGCTATAAGCCGCCCACAGGAAAATGCCCGTAATCATTTGAATGACGAACGTAAACACGAGAGTGCTGCCCCAGACGTAGCGCCAACGAGCGCCACCGGGAATTCGTTCGTACAACGCTTCGTGCAGGATTCCGCTCCAACCGGTGCGGTTATCAAGCCACGCGAGGAGTTGTTTCATAGTGCGCACCGATTGTCGGGGATTGAATTCGTTGTAAGTTATTCGACGATTGACGGTTACGTGATTAGCCGTTTGGTCGCAGCCCCGGTTTTCCTGCGATTGACCGGAACCGTGGCTAGCGCCAAAACGGCTAATGCATAATCCAGCCTAACCGACCGGAATTCGCGTGGCTTCCGTGGCTTTGTAGTTCTGAAACTTCACCCAGATATCGCCGTCGTCATCGACGACAAACCCAAGGTCATCAAGGCTTCGCGGTGGGATTTTGTTTTGTTTCGAACCGTCCAACGCAAAGGAACTGAGGTGGCAAGGACAGTAGTAGTCCTTTTGCGATTCCCGAAACTCGACGCTGCACCCGAGATGCGGGCAACGCA
Organism: Planctomycetota bacterium; assembly: GCA_027622115.1. Taxonomy (GTDB): domain Bacteria; phylum Planctomycetota; class Planctomycetia; order Planctomycetales; family Planctomycetaceae; genus JAQBZS01. The sequence goes on from JAQBZS010000016.1 coordinate 17,153, forward strand.
CGTTAAAGCAGCTCACCTTGCCGCCTTCGTTTTTGCTCAGATAGATCGCACCCACCTGTTGCTTCAAGAACATGTTCCACGCGTCTTCTTTGTCGTTGTAGACGGTGATTCGTTCCGGAACCTCGGAGAGATCCGCAATGTTGGCCACCTTGGTGCGGCCTTCGGCGTCCTTTTCAACTCCACCATCCACGGCGGCACCGGAATTCTTTTTCTTGATCAGTGGATCCAAGAAGAACAGCAACCCGGTGATCGTCGGAATAATGCCGACGACCGCGCCGATGACTCCCGCGACGCAGGACGTCATGAAGTTGCGGCGAGGCTCGCCAGAATCAGCCGACGCGTCAACGCCATCGGCAGCGGTGTTTTTTTCATTGTCCATTTCAAGCTCCGTTTGAGGAGATTTCGCGTGGATTCATTAGCCGTTTTGGCGCTAGCCACGATTCCGACTCGTACTACAACTCTGCGATTTGTTGTTTTCCTGCGCGCATTTGTGAGTAGTGGATTTCGCCAGAAATCCCAGTTCGGAATTCTGGCGAATCCCACTACCGGTTCAACGAGGATCACTGCAAGGGAAGTTCGCGTGCCTGGAATGCATTGTGAACCGATGTTGGCTTCGGGGCGAAGCCGGGGAGGGATTATTCGGAGGGATTATTGGGAGGGATTATTGGGAGGGGACTCGTCGGTGAATTCGGACGTCATCACAGCCATGACTTTCGTAAGGGCATCGCTAAGCGGGCCTTTGACCTTTGCACCCGCCGCCTGCTTGTGGCCGCCGCCGCCGAATTGTTCCGCCACCGCGGCGACGTCCATACTAGTCCGACTGCGAAAGCTAAACTTAATGAGACTGTTACGCTGTTCTACTGCAATAAAGGCTGCCTCCGTGCCTTCAATCTTGAGGCATTCGTTGACCAATTCTTCCGTGTCCGCCGGAGCGGCGCCCGTTTGGTCAAAGTCTTTCAGTTCCACGTGCGTGTAGCCCAATCGACCGTCAAAAGCCAATTCGACTCGACCAAGAACCACGCCCCAGAGCCGCGTTCGAGCGAGCGAACGTCGCTCATAAAGCTGCTGATATACTAGCGCCGGCTGCGCGCCGGCGTCAATCAATGCCGCCGCTGTGCGCATGGTCTGAGCACCTGTTGCCGGGAAGCGAAACCAGCCTGTATCGGTTGCAATGGCTGTGTAGAGCGCGGTGGCCATTGATTCGGTGATCGGCCGATTTCGCGACGCTGCAAACTGATACACCAACGACCCCGTCGCGTCGCATTCGGTGTCTTTCAGTTCGATGCCGCCCAGATCGTCCGAACTGACGTGATGGTCGATCACGGCCTTTTTGGCAGTCGACTTTTTCAAAATCTTGCCGACCGCCTGCAGCTGTTGCCACGCGCTGGTGTCCAACACGATATGCACATCGGTATCGAGCACTTCTTTTTGCGTGACGCCTTGCCCGAGCTTGTGACAGCGGTTTTCGGGATCGAGAAACGCGAGATTCGCCGGGCCGGACGACGGATTGGCAATCACCACGGACTTTCCGAGTCCTTCCAGAATGCCGGCCATCCCCAACTCGGAACCGAGTGCGTCCGCGTCCGGATTCACGTGACTCGACAGCACGAATCGCTGGTTCGAATCGACCAACTCCCACAGCGGTTCCCAGTCAATACTCATAAGGCTTAGGCATCTCGTTTCGTTGAAGTCGGCTGCAACAGGCTGCGTTGCAAGACGGCTTGGGCCTGGTCGAAGTACGGCTGCCACGTGATTTCCGGCGAGCCGAATTTCAGGCAGTCCCGCACTTTAGTCAGCGTGTTACGGGCCATGTGCGGGCAGCGATTGCAGGCGCACGTCTCGCCGCTCGACGCCATAATGCCCGGTACGGAAATGTATTCGTGTCGCGGAGCCGCCTTTCGCAAGGGATGGATCATGAGCGGCTCGGTGGCGACTAGAAACGATGTGGGCTGTTCGACCGACATCACATGTCGCCGCATCAGTTCCGTGCCGCCGACCACGTCCGCCACTTCCAAGATGTTTTGCGGGCATTCCGGATGCGCCAGCACGACGCTGCCGGCGGTTCGGCGTTTGGCTCGCAACAAGTCCTGCAAGCTGAAGATCTCGTGGACCATGCAGGCACCCGGCCACAAGATCATCTCGCGCCCCGTCACTTGCGACAGGTAACGACCGAGGTGTTGGTCCGGCACGAACAGGATTTCACGGTCCTCGGGAACACGGTCGATGATTTCGCGAGCGTTGCCGCTGGTGACGATCCAATCGCACAGACTTTTGACGGCGGCCGACGTGTTGATGTACGCCACGGTGTAGAAGTCGCGACCCTCGTCGTGCAGGCGGGCCTGAAATTCGGCGAGCTTGTCTGCCGTGCAGCTTTCCGCCAACGAGCACCCCGCCAGGAGATCCGGCAACAGGACTCGCTTTTCCGGATTCAGGATCTTTGCGGACTCCGCCATGAAGTGGACTCCGCAGAACACGATTGTGGAAGACGAAGCCTGCGTAGCGTCGCGAGCCAGCTTGAGGCTGTCGCCGTTGAAATCCGCGATGTCCTGAATATCGCCGTCCACGTAGTAATGGGCGAGAATCGTGGCGTCGTGCTCTTGCTTCAACGCATCGATCTCGTCCATGACGTCTAATGGGTCTTCGTAAACTTCCCGGTCGGACAACACGGACATCGACATGAACTCACTCCTGAAGCGAACGGCCTTTGCAGGTCTTCGCTCGACTGCAAAACCTCATCAACCATCTCAAACCGAAAAAGACCGACACCCAAACGTAGCCACTGTCGCCAGACGGTGGAGGCGGTGCTACGAATCCACCGTCTGGCGACGGCAGCTACATGCGCGAGTTCCATC
>JAQBZS010001038.1 GCA_027622115.1 Planctomycetota bacterium
CGAGACCGAAGACGCACCACCATCACGGTTTGCTTCGACAGCACCCTACGACCATGAATAATCCGCGCTCGCTCATCCAAGTGTCACCCGTTGCTGCGGATAGTCATACGTGGCGAGGGTGGGTTGTCCGGCCAACGCGATCAGCAACGTCAGCGGACCCACTCGGCCGAGAAACATCGTGGCGACGATCACCAGTTGCGAAGGCGTCGTCAGCTCCGCCGTGATGCCGGTCGAGACTCCCACCGTGGCGAACGCGCTCGTCGCTTCGAACAGATGGTCCAGAAACCGCGCCTCTTGTCGTTCGAACAGCACGAGCAACAGCGTGGTCGTGGCGATGACCATCATGCCGACGGCGATCACCGTGAGGGCGCGGTTGACCTGAGTCGTGGGCACCGTGCGGCCGGCGATTTCAATGCGTTCTCGTCCGCGAAGGATCGACCACACGGCCATCAGCGCGAGTGCAAAACACACCGTCTTCACGCCGCCGCCCGTCGAACCCGGCGACGCTCCGACAAACATCAGCAAGATCGCAAACAGCTTTGTCGCCGGTTGCATCGAGCCGTGATCCGTGGTGTTGAATCCCGCCGTGCGAAACGTGACGGATTGAAACCACGCGTCACTAATGCGAACCGACATCGGCAGTGTGTCCGCGTTCGCGGCCGTGGACTCCAGCAGGAAATATCCCACCGCACCCCACACCAACAGGGCCGCCGTGGTGATGAGCGCCAACTTGGTGGTCAGATTGAGTTGGACTCGCCGCAGCCCGTGTTGGAATCCTGGCTTTCGCCGCCGCAAACGCTCCCGCACGACCACGCACACGTTGTGCATCACACCGAAGCCCATCGCGCCCAAAATGATCTGAAACGCGAGCGGCCCCCACACGAACCAACGCTGGCCCATGCCGTGAAATCCATCGGGCAATAACGAAAACCCCGCGTTGCAAAAGGCGCTCACGGAATGGAACACGCTCTGAAATGCTCGCTCACCCAGAGGCTCGTCGGCCCACAGCGGCGAGATCAACAGGGCTCCCACCAATTCGGTCACCAACGTGAATGCTAGAATCACACGCAACATGCGTCGTGCGTCCTGGCCGTCGGATTCCAGCAACTCGCGAAGTGTCGCCGATTCCTTCAACTGCAATCCCCGCGCGGAAAACGCCGCGAAAAACGCTCCGCACGTCAAGATGCCCAGCCCGCCGATCTGGAACAGTCCCAGGATGATGACTTGCCCCGTGCGACTCCAATACGTGCAGCTGTTTTCAACGGCGAGTCCCGTGACGCACGAGGCGCTCGTGGCCGTGAAAAGAGCCGCCATGAACGGCGCTCCGTGGCCGTCCGCCGTCGCGCGCGGCAGCATCAACAGGCCGGTTCCCGTGGCGGCGAGCAGTGCGAACGACGTCACCATGATGATGGCGGGATTCGTGCGGACGGCCGTCGCGCGTCGAGTTACCAGGATGGCCATCGCGATCACTCGCAACAGCACGAGTCCCTCGGACAGCGTCAATACGGCCAGTCCGCGAGTCAGTTGCGTGCCGTCCGCCCGAGCCCACAACGGCGCGAAGATCACAAGCACGACAAGTCCGACGCACCACAATCCGTGAACGCCCAACAACAATCTGTAATCTTGGAGAAATGTTCGCCGAGCCAGACTCCAACGGTATCGCAGCCCCAAGCTTATCGTGGCCATTGCCATGGCACAGAAGGAAACGAGCGCCAATTCGGGATGCCGGTCCGACGGACCGAAGTGCAATCCGTGCCGAACAATCAACGCGACAAACGCGGCGACCTGCAAGACAAGGTCCAATCGCCGCAACAACGCCACATGTCGCGGGTGGCGCGTCTTGCGAGAGGCAAAGGCAGGAGTCGAAGTTTGCGGAGACATGCGGAGGTCGCTTGGAGAGCTTGCGATGGAACGACTGGATTGTGCGGAGATCGCCGACTCGTCAATTCGGCCGGGATTCTCGCGGTACGCACGATAACGCCCAACACGCTCGGCGAAACCGGGCGGCCTCAAAACGGAAAAGCGGAGGCTGGAGTCGGGTGGTTCAATCGCGCAAGAAGTATTCCTGAGAATAGGAAGCTCCGCGCAGTTCCAGCAGATTCCGCCGGAACTGCGCGGAGCTTGTTCCGGCCTACTTTGAGTCAAGCCGGTCAATTGGGCTGAAGATGCGTCAGCCAATTGCCGACAACTTGAGAGTGCTTAGATCGCTTTCGACCATTTTCCCCGATCTTCGACCGGACGGGGCGCGAGGCATCCGCCATGCACGATGCCATTGAATCCTTCCTGCGTTACCTCACCGTCGAACGCAACGCGTCACAATTGACTCTGAAGTCGTACTCGGAAGACTTTGCCAGCCTGTTGGAATTCTTCGACCAACAACTCGGCCGCCTACCAACGCCGGACGGAGTCACCGTCGCCATCTTGCGGTCGTACGTCTCGTACCTCCATGCGTGCGACTACGCCAAGACGACCATCGCCCGTCGATTGGCATGTCTGCGAAGTTTCTTCCGCTACTGCTGTCGAGAAAGCTTGTGTGGCCATAACCCTGCCAAGGCATTGCGCACTCCGCGAATCGGTCGCAAGTTGCCGCACTTCTTGACCACCGAACAAGTCGGCCGACTTCTCGAAGCACCACCCGCCAACGAACCCGCCGGGATTCGAGACCGGGCGATGCTGGAGACCATGTATTCCGGCGGCTTGCGTGTGGCCGAATTGGTTGGCTTGAACGTGGACCGCTGGGATCGAGACAGCAATGTCTTGCGGGTGCTCGGAAAAGGCCGCAAGGAGCGCATCTCGCCGGTAGGCAGTTACGCCACGAAAGCTCTCGACAACTGGCTTGAGATCCGCAAACCCCACAAGAACGCCGGCCCAAGCGACTTCGAGGCCATTTTCCTCAACCGCTTCGGCCGCCGCCTGACGACTCGCAGCGTGGGTCGGATGCTCGAAAAGTACATCAAGCAAACCGGGCTGGAGAGCATCACGTCTCCGCACACGCTGCGACATAGTTTCGCGACACATTTGTTGGACGGTGGAGCCGACTTGCGATCCGTGCAAGAATTACTCGGGCATAAGAGCCTCACCACGACGCAAATCTACACGCACATCAGCACCAAGCGT
>JAQBZS010001039.1 GCA_027622115.1 Planctomycetota bacterium
CGCCACAGGTACTCGCCGGACTACCGGTACTACTACCTGGGCTTCCGGGTGGCCGCAGTTCGAGTCATCGAGCCATGACAAGGCGCGCATGTACATGCAAGTCGGGCGCAGCCCGCAAGCAAGCAGGCCGCTCGCCGAGGTACGAGGCGAGCGCAAAAATTTATTCTTCAGCGTCCTGAGACCCGCGCGTCTCACGTTGCACCAAATGGCGGGTGCTCATCCACACCGATTAGAAGACGACGCAGATTGACAACAGATTCCCTGTTCAATTGCAGCTTCGACTCAGTCCCGCGGCCGACCGAAGAGATCCCTTGAATGAGCAGGCTGTCGGCAGACCACGCAAAGTGATCCGTCCACACGTCGATTCGCGGATTGTAAAGAGGCGCGAGCCGTCCAGAGAGCGGGTCGCGGCATTCCGTTGCTAGGAATTTGTGGTTATTGCACCTCTGGCAAGCCAGAGCGAGATTTGAGTCAGTGTCCGGGCCGCCCTTCGATTTGGGGATTATGTGTTCGACCGACAAGGAATCGATCGAGTACTTCTGAGGGCTTTGGCAATACTCGCAACGGTGCCCCGCTCGATCCGCAATCTTTTGCTTGATTTGCTTCGAAACGGCCATTTACAGCACCGCCGACTGTCCGATTCCCAGGTCCGCCATCAGTTGTTCCACCGTGGTCCGCCGGACCTTGGCGAGTTCCCTCAGCAGGTCCAGCCGGTGAACCGACATGGACTCGATGCGGCTTGATGTCGCCAGCAACTCGGCAAGTTCTGGGGGGGAGATAGCCTCATCTCGACGCTTTTCGACAAGTTGGTAGTAGCGGTCCCACTCGTCACTCGGTAGCCCCTGCTGATTGATTTGCTCCAGCAGGCTGGACTCTTCGGCCAACGGCTCGGCGTCATCGCAAGCTCTCTGAAGATGTGCTCTGATCGCTTCCGAAAGATACTCGCTCGGTGCAACACCGCGTCGGGCAGCGACCGCGTTGAGTTGAGCTTCCAATTCCGCCGGCACTTCAATCATCAGACTCATCGAGATCTCCTGTTTGCAGATACCTCGCCCCAGTCTACGACGGCTTCCGGCCTCACTAAAGCCGACTTGGTCCCTCACCACGAAAAACGCCGATCAGAGTCTTGGTGTCAGACTTCCATCGTGACACGACCAGCACTGATCGGCGTGTGGCTCGGCCGTTAACGGCACAAGCCCGAACTTTGCCAGCCCGCAAAGCGGACGGGACAGGAATCAGGCCGATGTTCGAGTTCGGAAGTGGCATCCGCCTTCCCCCATCCGGGGACTTCCCATCGAACTGCGGCCACCCGGAAGCCCAGGTTGTTGTTCCGGTTGTCCGGCGAGTTCCTGTTGCGGTTCGCCGAGCGGCAGTTCCTGGCGTTGTTGTTCCAGCTACCGCCCCGGTTCACCCGGTTCTGCCCCGAGCCGGGACCTTTCGGCCTGTCCCTCGCACTGTTCTAACACACGCCGCCGGAAATGCCATGACTTGGCAAATTGAGCATGCGCAAACAATGCCTCCAGTCTTCGCTGCAACTCGTCTTCTGAATAACCGTGCATTTCGGCCAACAGATAGTGCTGTGTTTTGCGTTCGAACCGCCACCGACTGCTTTGCGACAACTCGATCCAGCCGGGAAACACCCGAAACCCCAGAAAGTCCATGCCGATCCGACTCTGCTGAATGTAGGGCTCGGGCTTCAATTCCAGTTCGAGTTCATTGCGAAGGAACTCGGTGACTCGGTGTTGAACGGACTGCAAGTGTTGAGAACTGTCACTCCACACCACGAAGTCATCCATGTAGCGCACATAGCCCTTCTGCTTGAGATCCTCTTTCACGAGCCGGTCCAAGGGGTTCAGGTACGAATTGGCCAGAAACTGGGACGTCAGCGCCCCGATCGGGAGCCCCTTGCCCGGCGACGTGTGATAGGAATGCAGGATGGCATCAAACACACGCAGCAACTCGGACTCGCGAAAGACCCCCGCCAGTTGCGTTCCGACGATAAATTGATCGATGGAGTTAAAGAATCGGCGAATATCCATCTTCAAAAAGAAGCGATGACGCTTGGCGAAGCGAGTGGCCCGCTTAATCGCGGCATGCTGACCTTTGCCGCGGCGGCACGCATAGCTGTCGAAGATCATCCGCCGTTCGAACTCGGCCTCGCAGTGATTCAGGAGAGCGTGGTGCAACACCCGGTCTCGAAACGACGGCGCGTGAATCTCGCGCCGCTTCGGATCATGCACCACAAAACGCTCGTAATCGCCCACTTGATAACTGCCGCGTTCCAGGTCCGAAATCATATTGGCGGTGTTCTGATCGAGATTGGCGAAGAACTTCAACGTCGCTTCTCGATATCGCTTGCCCGTGGCGGCGGCGTGCGCGGCGAACTGGATGTTCGACCAATCGACGATGCGGTCCCACAATCCGCCAACGCTGCGTGACATTACGACTCCTCGGCGAACAAGGTTGTTTCACGGCCGTGTTGGTGAGCAGGCTCGGTGCCGACAGCGGAGGCGGATTGAATCGCGTCCAAGAACTGCTGGCCGAACGCGGCCGCCTTTTTCTCACCGATGCCGTTCACGTCCCGGAATTCGGCCAGTGTTTTGACGCGGCGCTGGGCCAGCTCCGCCAGTTGTTTGTTGGTCAAGATTGCGAACAACTGGAGCGACTTCTCTTGCGAGATCGTTTTGCGCACGTCGCGAAGTTTCGAATACACGGCGAAGTCTTCCGGGGTCAGAACCTCCTTGTAGTCGATGCCGCCGAACTTTGATTTGGAATCCAGGTTCTCGCTGCTCGTATCCTTGGTGGCGTAATTCACGCAGAAGTGCCACGCCACCGAAGCCTCATCAGCATGGAATCGTTTGTCCACATCAACGACTCGATGACTTCCGAGGAACTGATTCAGCGCCTGTAGGCCTTCCTCGGGCGCGGAGGCAGGTACCGAAAACACGCGATAGGGCATGAAAAAGGCCTCCCAAAAAATAAATTTTTACGCTCGCCTCGTCCCTCGGCGAGCGACCTGCTTGCTTGCGGGCTACGCCCTTCATGCTCGCGGGCTGCGCCCGACTTGCATGTACATGCGCGCCTTGTCATGGCTCGATGACTCGAACTGC
>JAQBZS010001040.1 GCA_027622115.1 Planctomycetota bacterium
CAGTCGAAGCCGTCAATCCGTCGGTGCTCGAATACATCAATCGGCTGTCCGATCTGTTGTTCGTGATGGCGCGAGCCTGCAATGACAACGGTGAAGCCGATGTCTTGTGGCAACCCGGCGAGGGCCGGCAAACGGAATGACGGTCGGCAATCGCACATCTCGCGACCGCTCAATCAGCTCCAGGGAACGCGAATACCTTTATCGGTCCAATAGCGCCCCAGCATCCGCACGACGGCCGTCAATTCGCCGATCTCCACGGGCTTGTGCAGCAGCGTCGTCGCGCCGGCGTCGTAGCACTGCACGACGTATTCGTCCTCGCGACTGGCGGTCAGCATTACGATCGGCGTGAATCTGTAATTCGAATTGCTTCGCAGTTCTCGCAAGACTTCGACGCCGTTACGTCCGGGCAGCTGGATGTCGCACAGCACTAGGTTCGGCCGATCGGCCGAGTTGGCGAGTGCGTGCAGTTCGGCCAGCCCGGCGTCGCCGTCGCGACTCGTTCCCACATGACGAATCATGGAAAGTTCGCCGATGGCGGATTCGATGAGCTTGACTTGCACCGGGTCGTCTTCGATCACAAATGCATTCAAGATCCGCAACATGTGATCGGAATCCGAGATCTCGACCGATGCGGCGATCTCGACTTCAGCGTCTTGAATGAATTCGACCACGGATTCGGGGCGGTACTTTGCCACGAGCCAGTAATCCGTGAATCGTCGTAACGACTCGGCCAACTCGTTCACGCTGAAGGCTTTGTTCATGTAAGACGCGGCCCCATAGACGTAAGCACGTTCAATGTCCGCATCATCGCTGCTGGTGGTCAACATCACGAACGGAATGGATTTCAACCTCGGGTTGGACTTCGCAGCCGCCAGCACGTCAAAACCGTCCATGATCGGCATGTTGACGTCGCAGAGCACGACATCCGGCAACGGCTCGTTTCCGTCCGCAGCTTGCAACAGCCAGTCGACCGCTTGCTTGCCATCGCGTGCGATTCCGGAAAGATTGAGGCCGTCAATGTTGCCGATTACGTGCCGCAGCACGGTGAGTTGGACGTTGTCGTCTTCCGCAAGAAACACATTGAGCAGCGGTGCCGGTGGTGCGTGGTCCATAATGAACTCTGTATTTCGGACTGTTGATGTGAACGAGTTACAGCGTATCAGTTCCGATCCAGGAATTTCGTAAATTCGACGTATCGCTTCGTCATCTCCGCTTCGAGTTGCACCTTGAGTTTCGGTCGCCGGCTCCAAAGCACAGACCAACAGTTGCACGTTTCATTCGAGACTCTCTTTTCCCACTTCATCTGCGGACCACAACAGGCCCAGATTCCCCAGCCCGTAAAACGTGTACTCGACATCCGCCTGTTCGTCCCAACTCGCGCCGCGAAACCCGCCCGTCGGGAATTCGAGACACTTGCCGACCAAGTTTTCGACGGACACGGGCTTGAGGACATTCAGCTTCAAATCCTGGCACGTCAGCAAGCCCGTGAAGGTTGACAAACCGTCGGCGAACGGGATGCGAGTATTCGCTTGAAAACCGCCTTCCGAACTACGGACTTCTCGGAAGAAGTCTTGGACGTCGTTGGCGAGTTCTTGATCCATCCCGCCCAACGATGTCAGCATCGCCACCGCGGCCGCCGTTGGGTTGGTTCCACTGCGACGCATCGGACCGATTTCGACAAACCCACCGTCGTCGCGCTGGCGATCGTAGATGAACTGAATCAGCCGATTCGGCTGTGGCGGCGTCCGACCGATTAGCTCGTATGTGAGCATGGTCAGAAACGAGTGGTACATACTGCCGGACGCCCCCTCGATGGACTTCGCGTATCCGCCGTCTTTGGTCCGCACGGATTCCAGTTTGGCCGCCACGTTTTCGGCCCAAGCGACCGCAGCTTCGCCCAACAGATCGACACCGCCGGAAACCTGAATCACAAAGGCGGAATACATCCAACTGATCAAGTCCACCACGCTCATCGAGCGATCGCGATACTCCGCCAGAAACTCGCCGACACGTTGCGATGTTGCGGTATCCATGGACCCGAGGATCGCCAAGCCGCGGACGGCGAAACTGGTGTAATACAGGTCGGAATCGCCTTCGCGACCGCGAAACCCACCGTCGGGCATTTGCTGAGACAACAGGAATTGCACATGCCGATTGCGGCGAGACGGTTCCAGACGTTCGAGCCCGTCGGACAAACGCATCGCAAGATCGAGAAGATAAGGTTGGTCCGCCATACGAATCTTCACGCGATAATGTCGCGAATCACGTGACCGTGGACGTCGGTCAAACGGAAGTCGCGGCCCTGATAGCGATACGTCAATCGTTTGTGGTCGATGCCCAAGAGTTGCAGGATCGTGGCGTTCAAGTCGTGAATGTGCATGGTGCCCGGCGTCCACTGCTCCTTGCCGGGCTGCGGCGACAACGCAACGCCATCGGCATCGGCGATGTTGTATGCGTAATCGTCGGTGCGACCGTAGGTGATGCCCGGCTTGATGCCGCCGCCTGCCATCCAAGTCGTAAAGCAGCGTGGATGATGATCGCGGCCATAGTTGCCTCGAGTCAGACCTCCCTGGCAGTAGGCCGTGCGACCGAATTCGCCGCCCCAAATCACCAAGGTCTCGTCCAGCATGTTCAATCGCTTGAGATCCTTGATCAAGGCCGCGCAGCCTTGGTCCACGTCCTTGCATTGGGACTCGTGCTCCCGCGGCAGGCCGCCGTGTGCGTCCCAACCTCGATGGAAAATCTGGATGTTGCGAACGCCTCGTTCGGCCAATCGGCGAGCGTTCAAGCAACAAGCCGCGAACGATCCTGGCTGACGGGCTTCGTCGCCATACAGCTTGAAGACTTCGTCCGGCTCCTTCGAGAGATCCATCAACTCGGGCACCGAAGCCTGCATGCGATACGCCATTTCGTGCTGCCGGATGCGTGCGAGCACCTCGGGATCCGCGAAACGTTTGTGTTGCTCTTGATTGAGCACGGCCAGCGTGTCGAGTTGTGCTCGCCGATCCTTGCGAGTCACACCGGCGGGATTGCTGAGATACAGCACGGGATCGCCTTCGCTGCGCATCAACATGCCCTGATGATCCGAGGGCATAAAACCGGTGCCCCAC
>JAQBZS010001041.1 GCA_027622115.1 Planctomycetota bacterium
TGTTTGCCAACTTCTGAGCTTCCGAGATATAGACGTCCGCCGGCAATTCGCCCGGAGCCGTTTCGGGTTCGATGTCGCCCTCGATGCGTTCGGCGGGAGCGTCGGCGGTCGAGTCCAGTTTTTTCTCGGTGTTGGCCCAAGACTTGACGACCACGTACACAATCAGGCCAACGATCACGATCAGCATCAGCACGGCGAAGACCGTGTACAGCCCGCCGATGGCCCCGCCCGCCGAACTCTGAGCATTGCCGCCGGCCTCCGCGACGCCGTCACCGTCCCAATTCCCATCGCCGAAATCGCCGTCATTCTTGCCCCATTCCGGCACGAAGTCATCCGCCGCGTCGTTCTGCTCCGGGGCGTTATCCTGGAGTGGAGGGTTGCGACGACCGTTGTCCGGCGGCGGATTGTCGGCGAAATCTTGGTCCTGATTCCGATTCGGATTCCGATTTTGGTTCTGACCATTTTGACCGCCGCCATCCGGCTGCCAGGGTTGCTGACCGTTGCCACCGAACCCACCGTTGATCGGCAGTTCGAACGGTCCGCGATAACCACGCTGGCCTTCCAAGCGTCGAAAATGTTTGAATTCGGGCCTGGACAAAATCGACTCGGCGGTCTTTCGGACAGCTTGTCCGTTTTGGTACTGCTGTCCGCCAATCGGATGATCCCCGTCTTGCTGCTGAGCTAACAATTGGGCGTCGCCGATTGTCGTCAGAACCAATGCGACCACCACCACGCGGGCCGATTTCGTGGTGCTCTTGATGCGATCGACGATGTTCATGAATCGCGTTGTTGTCATCATCGCGAATTCTCCAAGTGCTTGGCCTGCTGGACAATCTGCAATTCCATATCCCAGCAATCTCTGCGAACGCGGGCGTCAATATAGCAAAAGAACCACGCCAACCGCCCGACTGGATAGATCATCAAAGCGATCCCTGACGCCAGTGCCATCAAAACCGGGTGGCTGGCCAGCATGTTGAAAAAACTCTGGATCCCCTCCCACACGAAGCCGGAAGCCATGTCGTCCAGCGGCCCTTGAAACGTCGACGTGCCGAACATGACGAGCTGCCCGGCTTCGCACGTCACCAACAGCACGAGCCAGACGACAAGACAGAACAGTCCGATCGAGAAACCTCGCATGAAGAAATCTCCCGTCAATTCCTTGACCAACTGCCCGGTCCGTCGACCAACCAGTTGTCCATCCAGTTTTCGCAGATAAAACGTCTCGAAGATGAACCCCTTCCGAACGTTGATCCAAAATCCCGGAAACACCCACAACACCAGCCCGAGCAAAATCCACTTCCAATTGTTGCCGAAGAACACCATCACCGGCCCGCTCCACACCACGGCTCGCACCAAGAGTGCTTGAAACGTCACGCCGAACGCGCCGGAATTGGCTTGCCAACGCAGACGCGAAAAGATCAACGCGCCCGACGCGACGATCAACAACGCGAACGTGGTCAGCATCGACACTCGAAACAATTTGGAGCCGACAATCGCCGCCGACGTGGGGCTGATGTAGTCCTGAAACCAGTATCCCAACATGTGCCACGCCGCAGAAAAACCGCACAGCACGATCAGTCCAGTCCACACACGATTCGCCTGCGTGGGTTGAATTGGCTGAAACACAAAGCGTTCACCAAAGGCACTCGGCGCGGCACCGGCCATCAGCAACGAGCCCAACGGAATCGTGGCGAAGTGCGTGATCAAGCAGGCGATCCGCCAGTCGGTCCCCACGTCGCGAGTCAAAAAGTACACCGCCCCGCACGCGGGCGCGGCGACGAGAAACCACAACGCCATGATTTCGCGCAGATGCTGCCCCATGAATTGCACGCCGAGATCAATGCAATTCGAGGTCGTTCGCGGGACGAGCGCGATCGTCGCCTGTTCAAACCTCATGGTTTCGCCCCGACAGTCCCAAATAAGCAAACACCGCGACCCACAACACGCCTCCGACAATGAACTTGATCACGGATGGAACCGCATTCGGCGGGGACCAAAATCCCTCGATCATCGCGGCGATCGACAACATCACCGCCGCACCCGCAGCCAGCTTCACGGATTCGAAACCCTGGACTCGCAGCGCTTCCTGCCGAGTCCTTTGACCGGGATGCAAAATGGCGTTTCCCAGCATCAAGCCGGCCCCGCCGGAAATGCAAATCGCCGTGAGTTCGAACGAACCGTGCGAAACGACAAAACTCAAGAACGCTTTGGAATTCCCGCCGGCGATGACATAGCCGGCCATTGTGCCGATCGTCGCGCCGTTGAACACCAGCAGATAGACCGTCATGACACCCATCAGGATGCCGCCGACGTAACATCGAAACGCGATCCCCGTGTTATGCCACACGTAAAACCCACCCATACTGGCTCGCGAGTCGTTGTTTTGGCCTTGGACCTTATCGGGATCGTAGCTGTACATCCCCTTGGCGGCGTCGAGTGTCACCTGCGGAACGACATTGCGTCCGATGTCTGGATTGTTCTGCACCAGCACCCACGTGACGATCAGCGGCACAAAAAACAGCAACGTTCCGGCCAACATGTACGGCAAGTGCTTGCGAAACAGGATCGGGAACCCGTACGCCAGAAATCGGGCCACCTTTCGAATGTCGCCTGGTGGGGCCGAGTAAAACTGGTTGTGCCCGCGAGCCACCAGGCTGTTCACATACGAATCGAGCTGTTCGCCCCACGCGCGGGAACGAATCGTTGCCAGGTCATTGGACAACTCGCGAAACAGCCGCGAATACTCCAGCACTTCTTTCGCGCGCATTTTGCGACCGGCGTTTTGCGAGTATCGATTGAGCAGATACTCGAAGCGCTTCCAGGCTCCGGTTCGGTCTTTGAGGAACTGTCGCTTATTCATGGTCCAAAATTGGCCGCTGGGATGTCGAACCGCGAGCATGTCGCCGAAGTCCGAGCATACCAAATCGTCAAGCGCGATCGAGCCAGCGAGATTACCTCGACCGGCTCGCAACTGAATCGAAGACACGGGAAGATGGCTCCCCGTCGATGCGGCTTGCGATGGAAGGCCAATTTGGATTTCAACTTTCCGGGGTCAGGCTTACGTCTTTCAGATTTGGCGGGCGGTGGACTTTGGTTTCATCACGAAC
>JAQBZS010001042.1 GCA_027622115.1 Planctomycetota bacterium
TCTTCCTGAAGGAACTGGATATAGCACTCGCATTCGGCTGCCCAGCGAATCCCTCGCGCAACGCAGCGCGAACTGTTTGGATGCGACGTTGCTACTGGCCAGTATGCTGGAAGGAATCACGCTGAATCCAGCAATCGTGCTGGTTCCAAGTCACGCCATGTTGGGGTGGGAGCGTCGACCTCACACAACCGGCCCGTATTGCCATGAGAATTGGGGAGTGCTCGAAGCGACGGCGATTGGTCTTCCCATATCCTTCGAGCAAGCTTGCGATTTGGGAAAGAAAACGCTCAACCACTTTCTCCGCCTCGATCAAACCAACAATACGCAAACGGTCAAGGTGTGGCCGCTCAGCGACTTGCGACGGCGGGGCGTCTGGCCCCTGGAATAAGCCTTCGATCCCCGCATCCACTCCCGCCGAAACGAATGTAGCGACAGGCCCGGTAGAATCCAGAGCCTGATTTGGCCTCAATGCCGATGGTTGGTTGCGCCGGCTGCCGTTCTTGGAATGGCTTGCTCCGTGGACGCTTCGTTCGACCGTTTGGCGGGATTCAACTTGGCATCGAGCGCCTTGTCGGCCAGTCGCTGAATGGTCTCGTCGCCGAACTTCTGCCGAGCACACCAGGAGAGATGCTTGGCTGCCTCGTCGAATTGCCCCTGCTTGAAACGCCATCGTCCAAGCGCCATGCGAACGTCGAAAGCTTGGGCGTTCAGTTTCAACGCCGCTTCCAGGCACGCCTCGGCTCGCGGTGCGTCTTCCAGTTCCGAAAAACACGTGTGGGCTCGAACCAGATAGAGCAATGCCTTTTTGCGAGACACCTGCCGCACGTCCTGGAGGTACTTGGAAGCCAGAACACGACGGATCGACTGCATGTCACGACTGCGATCGAGCTGTTTGTAGGTCCGCATTAATTCTTCCATCCCAATGATGTCTGGATCGAAGGTCTCTAGAAAGAACTTGGCGGCGACGTGTTCGGACATCAGCGCGATGATGTAACGCTGATAGCCGCGATGGCGTTGGAAACAGGCATTCCAATGATTCAGCGCCCCCTCCAGATCGCCAACCAACCATAAGTCTTTCCCAGCTTGGAATTGCACATGGGCGTCGAAAGGACGCAAGAGTAAAGCCTGACTCATATAAGTGTCGTGGGCCGTGGGCGGCTCGCCGTCCAGGAATGCCAAGCCTGACAGATAGACGTAGGCCATGCCTTGCACCGGGCAAAGTTCAAGCGATCGACGCGTATGCCGCAACGACTTGCGAAGTAGATTGATACTGGGCCCCACCGCCGTTTCCAGCCAGGCATTCATCGCCTCGACCGATTCGAAATTTGAAGCGGCAACCGTGTCCCGAATCTGTGACGCGTCCATGCGGTTTTCGCTGTCGAGTTGATCAATGGCGAACAGGCGCTTGTATTCCAAGGCTAACCGCAAGTGGGCTCGTTCGTTTTGCGGATCAATTTCCGTACAGGCGACGAGCGAAGCGATTCGAGAATTGATCAGGTTGCGGTCTTCGATTTCGGTACGACCCGCAAAATCATGCAGACGTAGAAACGCGTAGTAGTGGCTTTCCGCGATCACGGGCGACCATTTGGTTTGCAGCATCCAGCCGCCCAGCAACAGCACTCCTGGAACCGCGAAATACCACACCGGACGCGGAATCGCGAAATGCCGCCGTTTCAGTTGAGCTTCATCCCGCACCAGCAACCACAACTTCTGAGCACACGCGGCGAGGATGACGACGATGATCATGCAACCCGGGATGTACCACATAAAGTCGGCGACCGAGTGCGCGGCGTTCACCACCAGCACGGCCATCACGACCGCGAGCAAACCGCTGGTCGTTTTCGACTCGGATCGCATGATGCCCCGGACGCACCACGTGGCGGCGATCAGCAGGCAGAGGCCGATCAGCACCAGTCCGGGAATGCCGGTCTCTTGGCCGACTTGCAAATAGCCGCTTTCGGCGTGCGTGTACTCGCGACCGTCGTGCATGGCGTCGAGATATGTGGGATAGACTTCCACGTGCGTGCCCACGCCGGTGCCGGTGAGCGGATACTTCGCGATGATTTCGCGATTGGCCGCCCAGACCGCGCGTCGTCCGCCGGTATCGTCGATTTCGTCGATGTCCGCAGAGAACAGCGTGTCGACTCGATTCAAAAGGAATTGGTCGCCATAGATCATCAGCGCGAAGCCGAGGATGACGCCCATGGCTCCGAGTCCGCCGACGACACGGGCATCGAGTTTTCCGGCCTGCCTGACGAGTGGGAAGCACATCAAGGCCATCAGCACGAACACCGCCACGCCGCCTCGCGATTCTGACCGCAACACGGCAAACGCAATCGCTACCAAGGCTCCGCACCCCAACCAAATCACGACTTTCCGTTTGCCTTCGTTTCCGTCACTCGAATGTTGACGGCGGTTGCGATCGGTGTTTCGAATTTGGCGAAAGACCACGTACACGATCGGCGCGATGCCGAGCACGATGAAGTGCGCGAAGTGGTTCTGGTTTCCAAAGCTGCCCTTGGGAACTTCCAGCGTGCTGTAGTAAGGGTGATCGTAGATCCAAAAGAACTTCCCGTTCGAAAGTCCGAATTGCAGCAACCCAAACACAGCCATCGCGCCGGCCATTACGGCGATGCACAACACGATGCGTTCGACGTCTTGAGTGGATCGCACGCGTTGCACGACGATGGAAAAGACCAACACATAGGAAATCAGCGTGACCAACCCTCGACTGGTTTGGGCCGGGGCAAGACTCAGCGTGTTCCAGGTGCCCAGCGACACAGCCGATTCATCCGAGGACGTCCAAGTCGGCAGTAATTCTTCCAAGTGGGGAGCCAAGGATTTTACGACGTCGGCACCTAACGGAATCGTTTGCAGGGTCACGATGCCCACGCCCAACAACATCAACCAAGTGATCGGTGTCCAATCCCAACCGAGCCCTTTTTTTCGAGTCAGCAAGATCAGCCACGCCCCAGCCATGATGATTGCCAATGTGGCGAGAACCAATTGACCAAACGCTTGCCGACCGCCCAATGCCAAGGGAACCAACACGATCAATCCGGCAATACACCCATCGATCGTGGTCAGCAGCTTCGACTTTTCCAGA
>JAQBZS010001043.1 GCA_027622115.1 Planctomycetota bacterium
TTCCACGCCTGGTACGCGAACTGCTGGAGTCGCCTCGGTACGGGGAACGTTGGGGGCGACATTGGCTGGACGTGGCGCGGTTTGCCGAGAGCAACGGTCGCGCTCGCAACATGGCGTGGCAGCACGCGTGGCGTTATCGGGACTGGGTGATCGACGCGCTCAACGCCGATCTTCCCTACGATCAATTCATCATGCAGCAGATTGCCGGCGACCTGATGCCGGCGAAAGACCGCGAGCAGCGTGATCGGCAAATTATCGCCACGGGCTTCTTGGCACTCGGCCCCAAGAGCCTGGAAGAACGCAATCGCGAATTGTTTCGCATGGACATCATCGACGAACAAATCGATGTCATTTGCCGAGGAATTGTGGGGCTGTCGGTGAGCTGCTCGCGTTGCCACGATCACAAGTTCGATCCCGTTCCGACAGCGGACTACTACGCCCTGGCCGGCATCTTGCGGAGCACGGACACGCTGTACGGCATTGGGCCGATGGGAATCAAAGGGGTCAACGATTCCGACTTGGCTGCCATTGGAGACAATGCGCGGGACTTGGCGAGCCCGGCGGCGGAGCATTTGGAATCCGTCAAGCACCAAACACAGAAGCGGAACACCGCACGTTCGGATCGCTATCGCGTGGTGCGGCGAGTGGCCGACAGCAAGCGGAAACTTGGGAAGCCGGGCACGGACCAGGAAACGCTCAAGAAAGAGATCGCCGCGATGGATGCGGAGATCAAGACGTGGGACGAACGCATCAAAGCCATGGATGCCGAACTCGCGAAGCTGGTGGCCCATCCCGCTCCACAACCGCTGTTTGCAATGGGTGCCCGCGATTTCCCGCAACCGGAAGATTGCCGGATTCGCGTGCGAGGCGAACCGACAAACTATGGCGACTCGGTGCGTCGCGGTGTCCTGCGGTGTGTCGAAGTCTCCGGTTTGCCGGAGATCTCCGCAGGCGAAAGCGGTCGGCTGCAATTGGCAACGTGGCTCACAAGCCGAGACAACCCATTAACGGCTCGGGTGATGGTGAATCGGATTTGGCAGCACCTTTTTGGTCGCGGATTGGTGGATACGCCCGACGATTTTGGTGTCTCCGGTTCGCGGCCATCGCATCCGCTGCTGCTGGATTACCTGTCAGCTCAGTTCATGGCGCGCGGCTGGTCGATCAAGCAACTCATTCGTTCGCTTGTACTGAGTCGCACGTATCAATTGGCCGGTGACAACGTGGGCAATGGTCCGCAGGTGGACCCGGACAATGTTCTGTTGTGGCACATGTCGTTGCGGCGACTGGAAGTCGAGCCGTTTCGTGATGCGTTACTGGCAGTCAGCGGGCGATTGAATCGCAAACGGCGAGTCGGCTCGGTGATCCAACAGATCGGAGTCTTCAGTGACTACGAATTCAACTTCAAAGTGAAACTCACGCCGGAGATGCTTCGCAGTGACCATCGCACCGTCTACTTGCCGGTCGTGCGAGGCCTGTTGCCGGAGATGTCGTCGCTGTTCGACTTTGCCGATCCGAACTCATTGATCGGCCGGCGCGATGAGACCACCGTGCCGTCGCAGGCGTTGTTCCTGATGAACAGCCCCACGATGATTGAATTTGCCAAGGACACGGTCGATCGACTTCTTGCTCAAGAGTCACTCGATGATGCGGAGCGGTTACGGCAGCTCTATGAACTGGCACTCGCTCGGAAGCCGACTGATGCGGAACAGGCTATGGCCCTAAGCTTTTTGGCAGGCGAACAAGGGCTGGTGAAGCCGTCCAAGGGGTCGCGATCGGCCGACGAGATCAAACGGCAGGCGTGGCTCGACCTGTGTCAGGCCGTGTTGGCCGGTAACGAGTTTCGACATGTGCAATAGGGTTTTGCTCTTACGAGCACATTGAGGAATACAACCCATGATTCAACAAGATTCCGGGCAGTCGAGCATCGGCCTGAACCGACGCGATTGTTTGAAAACGGCGTCGGCGGGGTTCGGCTGGCTCGCGCTCGCCGGCTTGTGCCAAGACGAATTGCGAGCACTCGAAAGCCCGCTGGCACCAAAACGTCCGCATTTCGCGGCGCGGGCCAAGCGAGTGATTTTTCTCTGCATGCGCGGCGGACCGTCGCAGATGGAAAGCTTCGATTACAAACCGAAACTCAACGCCGACAACCTCAAGCCCGGTCGCTCCAAAGCCGCGAAACTGTTTGGCTCCCAATGGAAGTTCTCGCAGCATGGCGCGAGCGGCACCTGGATTTCCGAACTGTTCCCGCAGCTTGCCCAGCAGTCCGACAAGCTGTGCATCATCAACAGCATGCACACCGACAATAACAACCACCCGCAAGCTCTCGAACAGATGCATACTGGGAGTTTTCAATTCGTGCGGCCCAGCATCGGATCATGGGTGCTGTACGGACTCGGTTCGGAAAACAGCAATCTGCCCGGTTTCATTTCGTTGAATCCACTCAAGGCACTCGGCGGCAGCCGGTACTACGCGAGTGCCTTTTTGCCGGCGGCGTATCAGGCAACGTCGATCGGAGATGCGGAAAAGAACATCAAGTCGGCCACGATCGGCAACCTGACGAACCCGCGTCTCACGCCGTCCGGCCAGCGACGACAGCTCGACCTGTTGCAGTCGATGAATCGGAAGTTCGCCGACGAGCAAGCCGGGAATGCACGTCTGGAAGGGATGATCGAGTCGTTCGAATTGGCATTTCGCATGCAGGACGAGTTGCCCAAGGTGATGGATATCTCGGGCGAAACGAAATCGACGCTCGACGCGTACGGCATCGACCAGAGTGGCACGGACAATTTTGGTCGCCAGTGTTTGCTGGCCCGGCGTTTCGCGGAAGCCGGGGTTCGTTTCATCGAGATCACGGACACGGATTGGGACCACCACGGCTTTGTCTCGCGACTCATGCCGCAAGCCGCCAAACGGGTGGACCAACCCGCCGCCGCTTTGCTCGCCGATCTGCAAGCCCGAGGTATGCTGGAAGACACGTTGGTCGTGTGGGGTGGTGAGTTCGGTCGCACGCCGGACGATCCCACGCAGGACGGTCGCGGTCACAATCACAAGGGCTACACGATGTGGCTCGCGGGCGGCGGCATGAAGGGCGGACTGACCTGGGGC
>JAQBZS010001044.1 GCA_027622115.1 Planctomycetota bacterium
GCTCGAAGCTGTTCCGCTCGGGACAATGGTCCCAAGCTACGGTCGAGTCGGCACGAATCGCATCGAGGCGATCGCTATTCGACGACGATCGCGAACGCGCCGAAGCTTGTGAGTGCGGCACCGACACGGGAGACTCGGCCAACACGACTGTGATTTCACTTTTGCAGGTTGCGAGGTCACTCATGAGAAACTCACTGACGTTGCTCTTCATCACCGCGCTTTCCGTTTTGGTCTCGGCGTTGCAGGCTCAGCCAAAACCGGTCGACGCCAAGATCGACGCCGACATTCTGTTGGAGCAAGGCACGATTCACGACGGTTCCGGCGGCGAGCCGTCCGTTGGCGATATCGCGATTCTCGGTGACAAGATTGTCGCGGTCGGCAAATTCGCGGTTGGCAAAGTTGGCCAGCGAATTGATTGCCGCGGACTGGTGATCGCGCCGGGGTGTATCGACTTGCACAACCACAGCGACCGACAAATCGTGGCCACCGGAACGCGGGCCAACATCAATTATCTGACCCAAGGTTGCACGACAATCGTCACCGGCAATTGCGGGTCGGGGCCGGTTGACGTCGCCAAGTATTACGACCAAATCGATGCCGCCGGAGCCGGGACCAACGTCGCTCATTTGCTGGCACAGGGATCGCTCCGCAGTCGCGTCATGGAAACCGTCAGGCGCGAACCCACCGACGCCGAACTCGCGCAAATGCTGGAATTGGCGAACAAGGCCATGCAAGAAGGCGCGTGGGGCATGTCGACCGGTTTGATTTATGTGCCGAGTTCCTACGCGAACACGGACGAGTTGATTGCGTTGGCAAAAGTGGTGTCGCAACACGGCGGCATCTATGCCAGCCACATCCGCAACGAGAACACGGAACTGCTGGCCGCCATCGACGAGGCGATAAAGATTGGTCGACAGGCAAAGTTGCCGGTGCATATCTCGCACTTCAAATCGTCCGGTCGCAATTGTTGGGGGCTGGTTCGAGTCGCGGCGAAGTTGATTGAGAAGGCTCGCGAACAAGGCCAAGTCGTTACGGCCGACCAATACCCGTACATCGCTTCAAGCACGTCCTTGGACGCCACGGTGATTCCCGCGTGGGCTCGAGCGGGCGGACGCAAGCAATTGATCCAGAGGCTCGACGACCCGACCGAAGGCAAGCGCATTCGCGATTTGATGCAGGAGAGTTTGACTCGCAAGGACAACGGCGCGGCGGTGATGATCGCGCGTTGCACTTACAACCCGAGCTGGGTGGGACTCAGCGTGGCGGACATTGCCAAGCAATTGAAGAAGTCGCCGCTGGAAGTTTCCGAACTGATCGCTCGGAACGGTGGAGCGGCGATCGTGAATTTCAGCATGAGCGAAGAAGACGTCCGACACATCATGCAAATCCCGTGGGTGGCCACGGCGTCGGACGGTCGAGCCTATTTGCCGGGTCCCGATCAGCCGCACCCACGAAGTTACGGCACGTTCGCTCGCAAGCTGGGCCACTACGCCATCCGCGAAAGAGTCTTGCCGCTGGCGAAGGCGATCCGCAGCTCTACGGGCTTGCCGGCCGAGATCTTGGGGATGAAGAATCGAGGATTGTTGAAAGCGGGATACTTCGCGGATGTCATCGTGTTTGCCGAGGCGAATTTCATCGACCAAGCCAAGTTCAAGGATCCGCATCAATACTCCACGGGCTTGAGCTACGTATTCGTCAACGGCACTCCGGCGTTGCATCGAGGCCACGTCACCGGTGCGTTGGCTGGTCGTGCTCTGCGTCACGAATCGGCACGGGCTGCGAAGTGAGATTGTCGCAGCGAACGTAGGCCGGTTCCTACCGGCCGGACCAACGATCCAAAGACCTGCAATGGCCGGGATGAACCGGTCCTAACTTTGCAGGGCGACGTCTTTTTCGTCGAAGTCTGCGGCGAAAGCGTCCGTGCACGAAATGTTGATCTAGCGGTCGTGCCGGTCCAACGGCAAGCGTTCGTTTTGGCTGGCTCGTTCGCGGAGTTCGGTGAAAAGTCCAAAGTGGCGCTGTCCAATTCGCCAGCAATTCGCTGGTGGCCGGGATCTTACGAAGATCCCGCGTACGGAGCGTGAAGAAGCGTTCGACGGCCAGTTCCAGCAATTCATCACTGAGCGCGGCGTACAGGCTGCGGCGTTTGGCCACCACGCGGCGGACCAGCGAGTCGTTGAAGTCGATGTTGTGATACACACACCGCCGCAGAAACGGTTCCGGCAAGCGGCGTTCGCTGTTGGATGTGATCACCACCACCGGCCGGTACTTTGGTTCCGCCCGAATCGTGCGGCCGGTCTCCGAGATGGTGAATTCCATCTGATCAAGTTCCAGCAACAGGTCGTTGGGAAAATCGCGCGGGGCCTTGTCGATTTCGTCCAACAACACCACCCGCGGTTTGCCGTCGTGGTTGGCTCCATCGATGGCCTTGCCCAGGCCGCGGAAGTCAACATAGGTCTCTTTGTCCGGCAGCGTTTTGCCTTTTCCATGTTTGGTGCCGGCATCGTGAAAGTAGCGCACGCTGTCGAAGTGATACAGCAGATCGCGGGCGGTGCTTTCGGACTTGACCTGAAAGTGTTCGATTTCCAGTCCCAACCGCCACGCCAAGAAATACGCGGCCTGCGTCTTACCGGTCCCCGGTTCGCCGGTGAGCAACAACGGCTCGCCCAACGCCACCGCGGTATTCATCGCCGTCAGCAACTCCTCTCCCGGCTCGAAGTTCGGCGAGTCGTCCCGCATCGTCAGCGACTGAGTGACAAACGGCCGGTTGAACAACACGCTGTGATCCGCCAGCGGTTCGCCATCGGTGTTGACAAGATCAAAGTTGTACGGTTGATTCATGGATTGCTTTTCCCGTGAAGCACGTTGCCGCGGATTCTTTGCGGCAGCGACGAGATTCAACCGGCCGGGTTGTCCGCCGACGAGTGTTCCAGGAATTCGATTTCGCCGACACGGAGGATGTCAATCACCCGGGGC
Source organism: Planctomycetota bacterium (assembly GCA_027622115.1). GTDB lineage: Bacteria > Planctomycetota > Planctomycetia > Planctomycetales > Planctomycetaceae > JAQBZS01. Next base: position 2,977 of record JAQBZS010001044.1, read on the forward strand.
GCTCCCGACGGCATCCAGACGACGACTGTCCGTGTCATTCGTTCCGAGGTCGGCGGCAACGAATCGAATTCAGGGTGCGTGACTGGAATGGTTTGACCACTGACCAGATGCATTTGAAACGCTTT
>JAQBZS010001045.1 GCA_027622115.1 Planctomycetota bacterium
AAGACCACGTCGATGTTGTTGGTCTTCAGCCGCTCGATAAACGTCAGTGTTTGCGTTGTGAAGTTCAGATCGAGCGTGCCGGCACCGTATGTGAATTCCAGCAGTGCGTCTTCGTTGCTGACTTGCGGCAGCGGCGGCAGCGCGTGATTCGGAGCGTCGTTTTCGCCGTCCGTGACCAGAATACTGAACAGGCTGCGGCCGGAACCGTCCGTCTGATTCGCCAGCAACGGATTGCCAGCCATGTCCTGAATTCCGGTGCCAAGCGTGTTGTCCAGTTGGATCACGAAGCGGTTGTCCGACGGGAACACTTTGAGCGCCGTCAGAATGATGCGATCCAAGTTCGAGTTGTACGCGAAGAAGTAATCGACGCCATCGACGAGCACCACGCCGTTTTGCGTCAACACCACGTTGCTGGTGACAACGGAGAAGTCGTCCACGCCGATGCCCGAGTCTTCCAGCTTCACGATGAATTTCGTGAGCAGATCCGGGTCCTCCAAAATCACGGTGGTGATGTTCTGAGCCAGAATCTTTTCGCCGAGCAACGGGTCGGGAAGGATCAGCCGCGAAATCGGACCCAAGAAGTCGGCGCGTTCGATGGCACCTCGATCCTTGAAGATGTTGTTGCCCAAACCGGGAGGCGGCGTTTGGCTGTTGTCGTCCAAGCGGACTTGACCAAACATGTCCAACGCCGGAGCCACGATCGGCGATTCCGGAATACCCAACGGCTGCTTGACTCGGTTGGCGTGATCTTCACGATCTTCCGCCGAATCGATGGCACTGTCGATCGGGCGAGCCTGATCGGCCAGATAGAAGTTGTACCGCGACGGGTCGACGAACAATGTGGAACCGGCAACTCGATGCAAATCGAAGTCGCCGACTGTCGCACCGCCGGCCACTTCGACTCCGCCGGGCAGAATGTCGAAGAACGTGCCGGTGATGGTCGCTGTGCCGCCGGTGGCAAATTGGATGCCGATCGCCAGGCTGGCCACGATGTTGTTGACCAACGTCGGATTGGCGTTGTCGTCGATCAGGATGCCCACGCCAACTCCGCTGCCATAGATCGTGTTGTTGACGATGCGACCGTAGGGCGACGGTCCGCGTTGAGCCGTACCACCCGCAGCATCGCCACTGAAGTGGATGCCGCCCTGACCGTTGTTTGCCAGCACACTGTTGCTGATCACGACACCGGCAACCAAACCTTGGTAGTTTTCTTCACGCAGGTTTCGGACGGAACCGGCATGTGGAGCGGTGGTTCCCGCCAACGGCATGTTGAGGTCGTTGATTCCATTGCGGTTTCGCAGGCCGTCTTCCGTGAACACGCCATAGAGCAACGAATCGCGAATGGCCGAGTTCGACACCACGAACTGACCCTGCGGTCGGAAGTGGTTCTTGTCGCCGATGTCCTCGTGCCGGTCGACGGCCACGTTGCCGTGCAGTTGCCATGTCCCGCCGCCGGTGTAGAAACCGTTGCCGACACTGCCGTCAAGTTCAAATTCATCGTCATCGATGACGGTGACGCTGAAGATCCCGTTGGCGGCTGTGTTGCCGCGTGCCCCGCGCACGGCCACAACCTGACCCGTTTGCAAGTTGTGGTCGCGTGATCGGATCACGATCGGCGATGTGTTGGATGCAAGTGAGATCGGCGTCGCCAGATTCTTGCCCAATAACGCAGCGGGAATGGCCGACGTGTCCTGCCCGTCCACGAAAATGATCGTGTTGCCAAACAGGTTGACCCGCCCGCTGGTGCTGTTGAACGTGTCTCCGCCTTGCGTGCCATCGTCCAGCGAAGCGATCACATCCAGCACGTTCTGCACGGAATTCCGCATGATCGCGTCGCGGATGTTGACGGCGATCTGATAGTCCGTGTCGTTGACGTTGAACGGAACCTCTTCGCGACCCTGAGTCACACCGTCATTGATGCCGTCGTCGTCGAACTCAAACGTCACGGTGTCCACGCCATCGTGGATCGAGAACACCGAGCCTTCGCGGACCGCGTTGCCCTTCGGCGCGATGATCGTGTACTCGTTGGTGAGCCGGTCGTTCGTGTCGAATGTGCGGCCATTGAACCGCGGGCCGCGGCGAATTTCGAGGTCGTAATTGCCGACCAAGATGTCCGTAATGCCGACCAGCGGATTCGCGGCGTAGGCGAAGGCATTATCCGTTGACGCGTAAACTTCTTCACCGCGTTCGGCGAAGCCGATAATGATGTTGTCGATGGTGACGCCGGTCAGTTGTGCAACATCGTTGTTGTTGCCGCGCTGGTTGCTGTTAAACGAACCGGCCGAGTCGCCGATCATGCGATCGCTGAGACCCAACGGACCGGGGTCGATCACGTCGTGGCCGATGATGCGGATCACTTCGCGGTAACGCTTGATGATCTCGATATCGCCGGCGGACGCGGGGGGTGCGTTGGAGTAGCACAGGATTGAATCGGACGCAAAACTGCTGACGCAAATCTCGCCGACCACGTTGAAGACCAAACCGACCGGCAGATCCAGGCCGGCTTCTCCGGGAGTCACCGCCACTCCCAGCAACACTCCGGAATCTGCATCGAATTGCAGCACTTGGTCGTTGGTGGCACTCGAAACGTAGAGCGCGCCGTCCGGGCCGATGATCAAGCCGCGTGGGTCGAGTAAACCGCCCGTGTTCGGCAAAACCAGCACGCCGGCCAAGCGAATCGGATTCGTAGCCACGGTCACGGCACCGTTGGCGTCGGTGGCCGTAACGGTCAATGTGCGCTCGAACGTGTTGGGATTCGTGGACGTGTTGCGGAACAGCAGCGAATTCAAGAGCAACTGCACTCGAGCATTCGTGGCGTTGGTGTTGAACGTGATCGTCATCGGGTCGCCGTTGGTGACGAACCCGTCGTTGGCCGTACCGCTGGTCTCCGTAATCGTGCCGAACGCCACTCCGCCGTCGGAAAGAACTCCGCCCACGATTGTCAGCGTGCCGGTTGTGTCGATCGACAATTCATCGGCGGCTTGGCTGTTGTTCGTGATCTGAATCACGAGCGAACCGCCGTCCCAGTCCGAGTCGGTCACGGTTGCCGTGGCATCGATTAAAACCGCCGCTCCTTCCGTGAACGGGAGTCCGTCCGGA
>JAQBZS010001046.1 GCA_027622115.1 Planctomycetota bacterium
TATGCGTTTGGGCTGTCACCAACATTGAATGCGATCCACGTCGTTTGTGGACGCACGGTGGACGTGAAGGCGTCAAAGTAAACTTCCGCTCCGAAGTTGCCGTCGAATTCATTGTCCAGCACTTCCGCCTTGACCTTGGACCCCGTCAATTGCGTAGCCGGAATGTCGCCGAGATTCAACGAGGCGGGCGTCACGCCGCCACCGCCGAATGTGCCGATGCCGCCATCCGAATCCGCCGTACCCACGCGAATCACGAGCCCGCCCAGCGTGCCGGGACGCGTGGGGTCGGGAGCCACGACCGGGTTGCCGTCCACTGAACCAACTCCCGTGGCACCCGGAGAAAACCGGGTTTGCGTATCGGGCTGCGCCACGTTGGTGCTGATCGCCGGAATCACCGCCGCGTTGCCGTTCGACTTAATCACGTTCTCGCGCAGCCGCAGTTCAATGGTCGGCGTTGCGGCCACGCTACCCGTCTGCGAAAGCGTGTCGCTCGACAAGAATTGCGGCTGATCATTCGAAGCCGAGTTGACAACGTAAATTCCCTCTTGGCTGTTGGATTCCACTTCGTTGTTAAGAATCGTCACACGCGTCAAGCCAGATCCCGCTTGCAAGACGTCGATCCCGCGACCGCCCCAAAGTTGGGCCAGCTTGCTGGCATCCGGCTCGAATCCGTTGAACGAGAACCGGGAATCTCGGATGTCCAGCGACGAAGGCAAGGCCGAGCCGATGTTGCGGAACTCGACACCGTCCGCGCGATTTCGGAAGAACGCGCTGTGATGCAGCGTCAAATGTGTGTCCGCCGCTTCGAAATCCACGCCGTCATCGCCGTTGCCGACAAACGTGTTGGCCACTGCGGATACAGACCGCGACTGATTCAAGTCGGCCATCGTCGCACTCGTGCCGTCCGTGATCTTTAAGCCGTCTCGCAGGTTGTTGTCGAAGAAGTTGCGGCCATCGATCGTGCCGTCGCCAAGCACCGCCTTCGTGCCTTGTCCCAATCGCAAGCCGTCGCCGGCGTTGCGCAGGAATTCGTTGGAAATCGCCAGGATGTCCGTGTCTTCCGCTCCAATGACCCGAGCCCCACCGCCGGTGAGTGGAAACAGAATGCTGTTGAGGTTGTGCGGAGCGGCGTATGTCGCGTTCGCCCCGCGAATCACCGTCAGCACGGCGACGGACGTGATGGAATCCACCGTGATGTTGGTCACGGTCATTTCTTCGCCATCCACTCGAACATCGAATCCACCAGCCGGAAACAGTCGGCCGTTCGCGATCACAATCTGAGTATCGGTCGCCGAGATTCCGCCCGGCGTCGTCGGCGTGCCACGCACCAAACTCGAAACGCCGTTGTCGTTGAACTTGTTGTTGACCCATGTGAATTTGTCGAAGCCGCCGATGTCCCGCCGCACACCGAATCGCGTGTTGTTCGAGAAGTCATTGGCACTCCACACACCGCGTGTCGTCAAGACGTCGAAGGCCGACGGGGCTCCGGAAAAGAAGCCGAAGAACACGCCGTCACCGATGTTGTTGGTCACTTGGTTTTGATGCAGCGGGAAGTGAACTTCCACTTGTTGCAATCCGAACACACCGATGCCGCCCGCCGTGTTGTTCGCGGCCGGGTGCGAGCCGTCCAGGACCGAACCGTCCTTGCCGCGCGATCCGTTGAAATCGATCACGTTGTTCGAGAACTCGGTGAACTCCATCCGCACGTCGGTCAACGCCTGGATCCGCAGGCCGAACTGACCGTTGTTGGTCAGCACGTTTTCGTTGAATGTCGCCAGGTCCAAGCGATCGGTTCCCACCACGCCAGCAAAGCCCGTATTCTGCATGTACAGCTCGAAGCCGTCGCCCGCGTTGTTCGAGAACGTGTTCTTTTCGACCTTCAGTTGCCGCAACTCGGAATCGTCTCGACGGAAAAAATGGAATCCGTCGCCGTCTCGGTTGTCGTTGTCCGCGACGATGAAATCGCCCAACGCATGCGGAACGGCAATCGTGTTGTCAAAACCGCGAATCACGGTCACTCGGTTGCCGTCCACCGAATTGACCAGCATGCGTTCCGTGCCGATCGTGATGACGAACGGCGTCCGATTCGGCAGCGAGAAATTGCTGACCAGCGAAAAGTTGACGGCCGTCGCATTGATGTCTTCACCCAAACGAGCACGGATCGAGCCTTGGTCTTTTCCGTTGCCGACGAACTGATTGTTCGAAACCTGCACCACGTCAACCAGCGTGTCTTCCTGCATCCGCAAGAACAATCCGCGGCCTTCGTTGCCCAGATTGTCCACGCCGAACGAGTTCCCGACGACGATCGAATTCGACAAGATCGACGTCGCCGCCACTCCGGGGTTGGTGCCTTCCAACGACACGTACATGCCGTCGCCCTGGTACGGTGTGTCCCCGTCTTCATCGTCCAGCGTGCCAAGGAATTGGTTGCCGCGCACGTCGTAGGAACCAATCGCCGAGTCATTCAGGATGATGGCCAGCCCGGCCCCCGTGTTGCGATCGAAGACGTTGCGATCCAGCGAGTTGCCGAATACATCCTGCAGATCGCTACCCAGTTTGATGCCGACGCCACCGGACAAGGCGAGCACTTCCATGCCGAGTCCCGCGTTGGCCGCGAAGCGGTTTCGAATCACGTTCGCGTTGAACACGATTCCCGGTGTCACAATGACTTCCAGACCCTCGCCCAAGTTGGCCGTCACGCGGTTGCCGCTGATCAGTCGATTGCTCTTCGACCGGAAGTCCATTTCCATGGCTTCATAGAATATGGCTCCGCGAACCGTGGGATCGAAATCGCCGGTCGGTTTGACGCCGACCAAGCGAAACAGCGAATTGCCGAGAATCTCGACGCGATGCGTGCCGTTGGCCGCGACGTTGCCTCGAAGATGAGCCAAGGTCACTGTGACAATCTGACCTGCGCTGCCGAGGTTGTGCGGTTCCGCGGTCGAAATCTGGATGTCGCTGCCTGCGACGTTCGAAGCTCCGATGATATTGCCGGCGCGACCCGTCGGTTGAGCCGGACGCGTCACGGCAAACCATTCGCCGCCACCAAAATAGAATCCCGTCGAAGGTTGCGGGAGTCCGTCAGAAAGGCGAATG
>JAQBZS010001047.1 GCA_027622115.1 Planctomycetota bacterium
AGACTTCCGGGGTCCAGGTCGAGCATCGTTGAAAGCAGCACTGGCAGAGCCAGTGGCACACCCGGCGACGAGTGTGACCCCGTTACTAATAACCGACTGCCGCAATCTGGCACACCAGAACACTAACGACGTGGTAAATGGCACGCCTCAAGGTGTGTTACCATGCTCACGTTCGCGTTGTTTCGGCAGGGACTTGAGCGAGCCTTGAGCCTTCAGTGGCAATCAGCGAATCACGATCGCCAGAGGAACGTGGTGGTGAGACTATGATCGAAACCGAACGATCGAAAGGATCGCGTCCTGAACTGCAACGCTGCCTGAACACGCGGCGAATCGTGCTGTTTGTGTCATCGACGTTTCGCGACCTGCAGGACGAACGTGACGAGCTGTGCCTGCGTGTGTTTCCCCGCATTCGCACGTTCTGCCGTCAGCGGTCCGTGACGTTCAGCGAGATCGATTTGCGATGGGGCATCACGGTCGATCAGGCTGAGGGCCAGCAGATTCTGTCGCGCTGCTTTCAGGAGATCGGGCGCAGCCAGCCGTTCTTTCTCGGGATCATCGGAGAGCGATATGGCTGGGTTCCAAGGATCGGTGACGGTATCCCCGAATCATCAGTGCTGGCGCATCCCTGGCTGCGCGACCACGTGGGCGAGAGCGTCACAGAACTTGAGTTTCGCCACGGGGTCTTCAATCAGACAGACGGACACGACTACGCCTGGTTCTATTCGCGGGAGCGGGCAGATGCCGCCGCGCGAGCGGGTATGGATTTGGACTCCCGGGACGACGAGTCACGCACACGTCTCGTTGCGCTGAAGCGCCACCTGCGAGCGTCCGGCGGGCACTTTCGTGAAGGATTCGCGACGCCACAGACTCTGGGAGAATGGGTCTACGACGATTTGACCACCGCGATCGCGAAGCTGTTTCCCGACGCGGCGATGAACGAGCCGCTGCGTCATCTCAGCGAAGCACGCCACTGTCAGGTGGGGTTTGCCGGACGCGAGAAGGAAATGGCCCGGCTGGAACATCTGCAGGCGCGACGCGGTCGCTGTGTGGTGATTGCCGGTGAAGCCGGATCCGGAAAGACGTCACTGCTCGCGAACTGGTTCTGCGGCCGTGCAGAAACGGCGGCGTCTCACGGGACTTCGGCACCTTCAACGAACTGGGTGCAGCGCTTTCTGTCATTCAAAACGGCACGTCGCAGTCGACCGCGAATTGACGTCATCCGATTTGCACAGTTGTCTCCGGACAGTGTTTCGTCGGGCCAGGTCGCTCTTTCGGTGATTCGAGAGCTGCGCGAACGTCTGTCGCTGGATCGCGTTCTGCCGTCGGACCCGGCGTCCGCTCTGGCCGAATTCCCCGGCTGGCTTGCGGAAGCCGGTCGGATCGCGGACGTCCGACTAGTGATAGCGAAACTCGACCGGCTTGAGCCGGACCCGGAACGTGCCTCGGTCCTGTTACCGAGTCCGGCCCCGCGAGGCGTGAGCATTGTCGTGTCTGTTGGTGACGCGTCGGCCGGGAGTGACTACGCGGTCCGTCTGAGTGAGGCTGGCTGGCACGTTCTGACGCCGGGACCGATGTCAGACGGTGACCTGCAACTCGCCATTGAACTGACACTGGCACACTATGGAAAACAGTTGGCCCGACCCGACGAGATTCTTCGGCGTATGTCATCACGCCTCCCCGGCTTCATGCGGACGTTTCTTGAAACCATCCGGCTTCACGGGGAATTCGGCGAGCACGGCGAACTGCTCGACGAGCGGATCGACTGGTTTCTACACAGTGCCAATGACGTCGAGCTGTACGAGCGCGTTGTCGAAAAATGGCAAACAGACTTTGAAGGTGACTATCCCGGACTCGTCCGGCTCGGTTTTTCGCTGGTCCTGGTTTCGCACAGTGGGCTGGACGAAACAGAAGTTCTTGAGCTGCTTGGTGACGGCACGCGGCCGCTTCCCCGATTTGCCTGGACGCCACTGCAGGCGTTTGCCGAACGGAATCTTTGCCAGGCGGATGGACGGCTTCGCATCTCCGCTGGCCCATTCCGCATGGCTCTGCAACGGACGTTTGCGATTGACGATCGCGCCGAACGTGAGCTGCGCGATCGATTGATTGACTACTTTCGACGGCAACCGGTTTCGACTCGTCATATTGACGAACTGTTGTGGCAGCTTGCGGCCGTGGAACTCTGGGACGAACTCGCCGACTGGCTCGCGAGTCCGGCTCACATTCATCAGTTCTGGCCGACGCACGAGTTTGTTCTCAAGCACTATTGTCAGCAGTTGCGTGAAAGGACCGGTCACGGAATCGAAGAACGGCTGCGCGACAACCTGACGACTCAGTATGTGCCGGTCGACGTGGCGATGACCGCCTGCCAACTGCTGTTCGATCTCGGGGAGAAAACGGCTGTCGAGCAGGTCCTTGCAGAATTGCGACAACGGGTGACTGACTTCGACGATGAACTGCGCCGCCGCCTGATCGCCATGCTTGCGTCCGTCTGCCTGTTTAATCGGCCGGAGGAATCACTGACGCTGCTGCATGAGGAAGAGGCGTTGTGCCACAAGATCCGCAACCGCACGGCGCTTGCTGCGTGCATCGGGAATCAGGCGACCGCGCTTCGCCAGTGCAACAGGCTGGCAGAAGCCCGAGAGCGGCACATCATCGAAGAAACGCTGTGTCGCGAGCTGAACGACCTGCGACTTCTGGCGGGATCACTGAACAATCAGGCGCAGATCGGGATCCTGGCGCAGGAGCATGAGTCGGCCGCATCATATCTGCCGGAACTCGAAACCCTGGCACGGACACTGCGCGACTCGCGCCTAATCGGCAGTTGCCATGAAATTCGCGGCGTGTGTCTGAGTGCCCGCAACAAGCACGCCGAAGCCGTGCGAAGCCTGAGTCAGGCGGTCAATGCGTATCAGGAGGCGATCGACCACGGCGCGCTGGCTCATTGCCTGCTGAGACTTTCGGCCGCTTATTATCAACTCGGAGATCTTGACGCGGCACTGGCGTCACTTGACCGAGGCGAAGGCGCTGCGAGTACGGCCGGAGTGGCTGAACTGGCTGCCGAATTCGGTCGTGAACGGAATCGGCTACTGAACCAGT
>JAQBZS010001048.1 GCA_027622115.1 Planctomycetota bacterium
TGGGCTTTGCAGTCGGGTGGTTTTCCCACGGATGGCAGAGCCGGTCCACGGATGATTCTCAGGACCAGTCTTGTCTCGGGTTGTAGGCAAGTCTCGGACGAAGAACTGTCGTCGCATGACATGCCAAACCTGCGCGGTTGACGCATCGAACCTACGACCGAATCAGACACGCGAGCTTACATCCGTGGCCCGGCCTTGCTATCCGTGGAAAGTCAAATCCGCGCAAACTCCAGCGAGTCACGACTTCCTCCGAAACCAACCGCGAATCCCCGACCGGCGTTTCGCCGAGACCTTCTTGCCATTCACGATGTTCTGCAATTCGACTGCGAAATCGGCGATCGTTTGGTATCGCTCGGCGGATGTGGGATGAGCAGCTTTCTCGATCACTGCGGCAAGGTCATTGGGGATTTCCATGTTGATGTCCTGCATCGGCATCAGCTTGCCGTCGGTGATTTGCTGCACAAGCTCGCCACGATTCTCCGATTGAAAAGCCGGCCGGCGAGTCACCAATTCGTAAAGCGTAATGCCCAGCGAGTAAACGTCGCTCGTTTCGCTACAGATTCCATCGAACCGTTCGGGAGCCATGTAACGCAGCGTACCGGTGATGCGTCCTTCGTCAGCTTCGCTGGGAACGACATCTCCAGCCAAACCGAAATCGGTGACCCACGTCCTACCGGTGGCATCGATCAGCAGGTTGGCCGGTTTCACGTCGTTGTGCAGCACGCCTGCTTCGTGAGCGTGCTTCAACGCCTGAGCAACTTGCAAGCCGATTCTCGCAAAGCTTCGCCAGCCGTTGCGACGAATTCCTTTTCGATTCGCAGCCACGACCGGCGACAGAGCCATCGCGTGTTTGTTCTCCAGATTCGCACCAGCGATTTCGTCGGAGAACACGACCACTTCTTGTCGCTCCAGACCCTGGATAATGCGAGCCAGACTCACGCCCTCGACATATTGCATCACGTAATACGCATAGCCTGCGTGAGTGCCAAAGCTGTAAATCGGCACGATGTTGAAGTGCTGCAACTTGGCGATGGTCTGAGCTTCTTTCTCGAAGCGCTCCTGCCAGCGCGGCACCATCGAATACCGCCACGGCAGCAGCTTGACGGCGACTCGGCGTTCGAGCGTCCCCTGCACTGCGTCAAAGACAACTCCCATCCCGCCGCGTCCAATCTCACGCACAATCTTGCAGTCGCCAAGCTGCTCGATATCGAACGCGTCGCGCACACCGCTGCGCAGGCTCTGAGCTTCGCGGTCCGACTTCCACTGCTCAAGAGCAGCCACCATCGGAAACAGCTCTTTGATTTCGGCAGCGTAGTGCGGATACGCGTTGACGTAGTCCTCGATGTTGGGCCGATGCCCGTCGCGCACCTTCTCCGCGAAGTGGCTGGCTAGAACTTCCAGTTGATCGCGCGACTGCCGAGGCGACGCATTCGAGCCCGTCGGAAACCCGTCAATCTGGGCTTCGTATTGATCGTCGTCCTGGTCATTGAGGTTGGTGGCATCGTTCATCGTTGTATTCTGTCGCGAACGATTGATTCACGAATAGGTCGATTCGCCTACCTATTACTTGCCGGCGTCGATTCGATAGAGACTCTTCGTCGTTCGGATCAGCAGCGAATTCTTGTAGACCGCCGGGGACGCCATGCAGCCGTCGTCGAGTTTGTTTTCCGCCAGCAACTCAAACGCCTTTGGATTGGCCGCGACAACCGGCATTTTTCCGTCCTCACCAAAAAGATAAATGCGACCGTGTGAGTAAATCGGCGACGCGCTGTGCCGACCTTCCAATCGGTGCGTCCAAACCGGCTCGCCCGTTTTGATGTCCAGGCACGACACCACGCCGTTGTCATTCACCATGAAATAGTGGTCGCCGATAATCAATTGCGATGGTCGAGTCGGTGTCGATTTGCCACACGTCCAAGCCACGTGAGTCTCCGTCACGTCGCCCAATCCGTCCGGTTTCACGGCCAACAATCGCTTGCCACTTTCCAGGTTGATGAACACCAACCCGTGACTGTAAAGAGGACGCGCGGCGGCGTTGTACCCGCCGTGATAAACCTTCCAAAGTTCCTGACCGCTGAGCGGGTCGTACGCGATCGTCGCCACAGCGGCCGGACTGACCAGTTGCAAACGACCCGCGTGTTCGAACACAGTCGGCGTGCAATAGGCTTTCTTCGCGTCACCGTCGTCCGTGCCGTAGTTGATCGTGCGATCGGTTTTCCAAACGGTCTTGCCCGTTTCCTTGTCAAGAGCGACGACGTACTGATGATCGGCTCCGTCGAAGTTCATGATCAGCAGGTTACGGAACACGATCGGTGACGAACCCGCGCCGCGCAGGTGATCGCACGGCAGATCCTGCCTGGCCCACAACGTCGCGCCGGTTTTGGTATCGAGGCACGCCGTTCCCGCGCTGCCGAAATGCACCCAGACTCGGCCCGCTTCGACAACCGGAGTCGGACTGCCATAACTGTTGTAGGCGATGCAAAACATCGGCTTGGCGATTTCGAAGACTCGCACGTTGTGAACGATCTTGCCCGACACAGCATCGACGCAAACCGCGAACAATTCCTTGCCGTCCAGAGTCGCCGTCGTCATCCAAATCTGGTCTTCCCAAACGACCGGCGAAGACCACGCCTTGCCGTGGATTTCAGTCTTCCACGCGACGTTTTTCGACTCACTCCATTCAAGCGGCAGTCGAGCGTCGGTATGCCCATTTTCCTTCGCGCCACGGAATTGGTTCCAATTGTCCGCCTGCGCAATCGAGTTTTGGAGAATCAGAAAGGCGATCGCAATTAAGGTCCCGAGATGCTGCATGGTTATGTCCGGATTTGGAGGGAGAGACGGAGCCGTCGAGAGGCTAATGATTTCGTGGTTCTCAAGCGAGGGGCAGCTCGGCGGCGACAATGGCCTGAAGCTTCTATTGAAAAGCCGCGACTCGTCTGCAGAACGCTAAATCCGCCAATTCCAAAAACAAAGTTGACAAGACAGGTAAGTCACGTAAGATGCGGACCTCTCTTCTCTCTCTCCCCTCAACCCACACGTCAAAATGTTGGGACGAGCGGAAAGCACGGTCATCTTCGGGTGACCGGGCTTTCCT
>JAQBZS010001049.1 GCA_027622115.1 Planctomycetota bacterium
CTGACTGAAGACCAACCCGAACAGATCGCCGGTCAGGCCGACGCTCTGGTGGCAGCAAGTCACGAACTGGCTCAGCTCGCATCCGACGCCAAAGCCACCGACCTGCAGAATTTGGCACTGACGCTCGCCAGTCACGCGGCTGAGATCGGTGGCAAAGGGCCGGCCGATCTGAAAGCCGCCCGTATCGCGTACGGCCGCATCAGCCGCGACATGTTCACGCTGCTGTCCGAGAACGGCGGGCCAACGCTGCTCGGCAAGGACATCTTCGCCTTCCGCTGCGGCATGGCCAAGGTCGGCTACGAAAACTGGCTCTGGTGGAGCCCGGAGAAACACAACCCGTACATGGGCCAGCGAATGCTGAGCTGCGGGACAACGCTGAAGAAACTGGAGCCGTAATCATGTCAGGAAACGGCTCGACTCATCCTGTATTCCGGTTACGTCGGACGCCCGACTGGAACACGGCGTCGGCGAGATCAAACATGCGATTGTTCACGTCGTCCAGAATGTCGTCGAGTTCCCGACGCTCGCTCAGCGTGAGTTTCTTCTCGCCCGACTTTCGCAGCAGGTGCGACATGCGGCGTTCACGTTTCGGCTCCATGCGAAACGAGTCTCGTAGCTCGTCGAATGCCTGTCTGGCCCGATCGCCTTTGGGGATGCATTCGCTTTCTGCAATGAGAATCGAACGCAGTCGTTCCCGGTCTTCCGCCGACAGGCCCGACGCTGCTTTCGAAATCTGCTCGAATGTCAGTTCGACACGTGGCATGACGAAACCTCGCTGGACTCAGAACTCAGTCGGCTGGCGGATACCACCCTCCCCCCGCCCACAGCAACCGCAGTTCGATGAGACGCTCATCGTTCATCTGCAACGCAACAACGGTCGCGCGCCCGGCGGCTGTTCGGCCGACGATCCGTCCGTCAGCCGCGTTCCACAGAAAATGCCGCGACCACTGCTGGTTGCGCGGATGGAAAAGCCGAACCAGACGACCACTTTCCGGATCGGCACCCGACACGTGGTCATGTTTGGCCGAGTTACACGAACGGCAGGAAAGACACAGATTCTCGAGCACGCTCTCGCCGCCATCGACCACCGGAACGATGTGATCGATTTCGTGGACGGCGGGCGACAGTTGTTGCGGAAGCAGACAGTATTCACAGCGGGATCGGGCACGCTCCTCGACCTGCCGCCGCACTCGTCGCGACACCGACGCGCTCATCGACCGTTCGTCTTTTCGCTGCGGTCGTCCGATGCGGCGCGGGCCATGGCCAGTGCGCGGTCTCTGAAGTCGTTGGCGAGACCGTCGAGTTCTTCCCGCTCAGGCGGCGTCATCGTTCGGGCTCGGCTCTTCGCGGCCAGAGCCGACATCCGCTGCTGCTGCGGCAACGGCATTTCGAACTGCAAACGCAGGTCTTCAAGGTCCTGCCTCGATTGGCCTGTCGCTGGCCTTTCGAACAACTGGCAGACCAAAGCCACACGCTCTTCGTCCGGCAATTGTTGGGCGGCGTCCAGAACCTGCTCAAAAGTTAATTCCACTGTCGCCATGACTCACCCTCCCGAATGTTGCGCACTACACGACGGCGATCTTAACTTGACGAGGACCACTGTGACACAGCGGAACTCTCAACTCTCAAATCGGAACCCTTAACTCACAACCCCGCCCATGATCGCGAAACTCATTGCATGGTGTATCGAGAACCGGTTTCTCGTCGGCCTTCTGACGGTCATCGTCGCCGTGATCGGCGTGTGGGCCGTATACACGATTCCCGTCGACGCCATCCCCGATCTGTCGGACGTGCAGGTCATCATCTACACGCCGTGGCAGGGTCGCGATCCGCAGACCATCGAGGATCAGGTCACGTATCCGATCGCCAGTCAGATGCTGGCCGTGCCCGGTGTCGCCGACGTGCGAGGCTACAGCTTCTTTGGGCTGTCGTTCGTGTACGTCATCTTCGAGGACGGCACCGACATGTACTGGGCTCGCAGCCGAGTGCTGGAGTACATGAATCAAGTACAGGGTCAGCTTCCCGATGACGCTACGCCGCGACTCGGCCCTGACGCGACGGGACTCGGCTGGGTCTACATCTACACGCTGGAAGACACGCAGAACAAATACGACCTCGGCGAACTGCGAGCGTTGCAGGACTGGTACGTGCGGTATCAACTCACGTCCGTGCCGGGTGTGGCGGAAGTCGCGTCGGTTGGTGGAGCCGTGCGGCAGTATCAGGTGACCGTCGATCCGCGCAAGTTGCTGCTGTACCGCGTGCCCTTGGAACAGGTTGTCAGTTCGATCAAGGATTCCAACAACGACGTCGGCGGGCGCGTCGTCGAGTTCACCGAAACGGAGCACATGATTCGAGGGCGCGGTTACATCCGCAACGTGCAGGACCTCGAAAAGATCGTGCTCAAGGCGACGGACGACGGCACGCCGGTGTTGCTCAGCGACGTCGCCGAAGTGCAGATCGGTCCCGACATCAAACGCGGCATCGCCGAGAAGAACGGGACGGGCGAAAGGCGGCGGTTGTGACGTTCGGCGGAGCGTATTCGGGGCTGGCGTACATTGCGCAGGAAGCTGTCAGTACGCACCATTGGCTGAAGCCCGGTGAAATGCTGGACGGTCTGGGCATGGCCGAAACGACTCCCGGCCCGCTGATTCAGGTCGTGCAGTTTGTGGGCTTCATGGGAGCGTATCGCCATGCCGGCCCGCTGCATCCGATGGTGGCTGGCTTGATCGGATCGGTCGTGACGACGTGGGTCACGTTCGCCCCGTGTTTCCTGTGGATCTTCCTCGGCGCACCGTACATCGAGTCCCTGCGCGGCAGAAACACGCTGAACGCTGCGCTGTCGACGATCACGGCCGCGGTCGTGAGCGTTGTGCTGAACCTCTCGATCTGGTTTTCGCTGCACGCGATCTTCGGCACGGTGACCGAATCGCATGCGTTCGGGACGCGGCTGCTGGTCCCCGACTGGGCAACGGTCGACGGCGCGGCTCTGTTGATCGCGGTAGCCGCATTCACCGCAATGTTCCGATTCAAGGTCGGCATGATCCCGACGCTGGCGGCGTGTACCTTCATCGGTCTGGTCTGTTTCCTCATT
>JAQBZS010001050.1 GCA_027622115.1 Planctomycetota bacterium
TGACTATGCAGTGCATGTCGGGCCACGTCCCGATCTGAATCGCGTCGATGTCGGGATCCGCAAGGAGGTGCGTCCAATCGTCGTAAGTGCGAGGAATGTCGTACTCGTCGGCAATGCGAGTTGATGACTCGCGCGAGCGATTCACGACGCCGAGGATGTCGACGTTGCGCACCGCACGGAAACCGGGAATGTGCCGCAGTTTGGTATTCGCTCCCGCACCGATAATGCCGACTCGAATGCGATCGTTGCTCATGCTGTTTCCTGTGGAGTGTTGGGTAGCCGCAGTCCAGATCAAAGAATAACAGTCGGCCGCAGTGCGGGCGAACCAGGAGCGTGCATCCCCGAAACGCGGTTGGCTTATTCGGATGTTGTTCGTCCCGATGACGAACAGTTCGTTCATATCATGCCGGACGAGTAACAGACTGCGGCGAGAGATCGCGTTCGGCGCTTCACATATTCACTGAGAGATCCTGGATTAATTCAAGGTCTCAACGGGGCTTTACAATCGTTCGGGCTACAACGCGATTTAGGTCGGCTTCAATTGGTCCCGCACGACTTTGTCCGCGTTTTCCTGTGGCGAGAACGATATATACCGACAAGCTACCCACGATCGCCGATGCCGACTCGCATGGCGACCTGAAGAAGTGGTCATCGCAGCTCGACCTTAATCGGCATGTCTACATTGCCCGCAGTGGTTCCTATGCCGACTTCCTCAATGCAGCCCGAAACGAGTGGGTTGTTTGCGTGGTCACCGGCGTCAAAGGAGTTTCGTCAGGTGTTTCGTACTACTTATGCCGTCCAATCCTCGATCAAAAGGTCGGGAACTTGCTCGAAGTCGGACCGATTGCGAGTGACGACCGTGGCATCGTGTTCCAACGCGATCGCGGCAATTGCCAAGTCCATTCGACCCACGCGACGAAGACTCCGTTTCAGCTCGACATGACGTTCAAGCGCTGCCCTCGTGAACGGAACTACGCGAAGGCCCGCGGCAATCTCGATCGTCTGTGACAAGCCTCGGTAGGCCCTTTCGAGCCGATCCAGATTGTGCCGTGATTTCCGAACCATCGTGTACCAACCGCCGAGCTGTTCCTCGATGCTAACGATGCTCGTTGCCAAGTCACGGGCGGAAACGCTGAGACAGCGTTGGGTAACGGCTGCGTGGCCCTCGGCCAAGAGTACGAGGTGATCCGTATCGAGAATGTAGAGACTCATACGTCGTCCCACTCCGCGTCAGCGCGCTCGCGATACTGCTCGATTTCGCTGCGCAATTCCGCGATGTCGGGGTGCTCCTTCCAGATGCCGGCAACTCGCGATGCTGGGTGCGCCGTGGGTGAGAATTCTAAGTTTGCTGGGACAACTTTAAGAAGTTCGTCGAATCGTCGTTCAAGAAGTGCAATACGTTCTTCAAGTGCCAATTGGTCTGACATATATCTCCCTCATCTCGCACCAGCAATACAAATTGTTCAAGACCATCTTTTTCGAGTACCACCGCAGGCATGCTTCACTTTGGATTGATCGCCCTATTGAACAGTTGAGCCGACGAACCTAGCCGAAACCTAAGTTTTTCGTGGGATATCATCAAATTACCTTTCCCCAAAGTCCTCGTCATCAGCTTCCGAATAGTCGGCTGTGCCTGCGCTTGGGTTTTTCCCAAACGCGACGACAAATCTATCCGGTTGTGGACCGTGCGAGTAGGCGTAACGATGCGTCCCGTTTCGCCCGCTCGTTCCTGCAGTCGACGGGAGCCAAGTGCCGACCGCTCTGAGACGCGACCGTCCCAAATCGTCCGCTGCGGAATCCGTATGTTCCAAAACCGCAGCCTGGGAATGCATGTCAATCGCGGACGCCCCCGGCTGTGAAGCTTGCAGATCGCGAGCCCGTTTCTGGGCCGATGGAGTCACTGTCCTCGATCGTTTCCGCAAGCGCCGCCTGGATCGGGTTCAGATTCTCATACGTCGCACAGCGAGGTCGCGTGCGCCTGCGGCGACGGCTAAACAACAAAGTGCCAAATCCAGTCGCCGGAGAATATGCTGCGCATCGATCGACCACTCTGAACAGCCGCGGTTCGACGAAACCGCTTCCATCTGGGAAAACCATGACACCTGAAACAGCCGAAAACACAAAAACACTTCAAGAAGACGACGTCGCGGCGATCAACGAACTGCAAGCCGTCTATCAGCAACTCCGCGCGGAACTGCACAAGGTCATTGTCGGGCAACATCAGGTCATCGAACAACTCGCGATTTGTTTGTTTGCGCGAGGGCATGCGTTGTTAATGGGAGTGCCGGGCTTGGCAAAGACTCTGCTGGTCAGCCGATTGGCCGAAACGCTGGCGTTGTCGTTCAGCCGGATTCAATTCACACCCGACTTGATGCCGATGGACATCACGGGCACGGACATCCTGCAAGAATCGCAGGGGGGGCGGCGGGAGTTCGAATTCGTGAAAGGGCCATTGTTCGCCAACATCATCCTGGCGGATGAAATCAACCGGGCTCCTTCCAAAACGCAGGCCGCGATGTTGGAAGCGATGCAGGAACAGCGCGTGACCGTCATCGGTCGCCCCTACGAATTGCAGTCGCCGTTCTTCGTGCTCGCCACGCAGAACCCCATCGAGCAGGAAGGCACCTATCCTTTGCCGGAAGCACAACTCGATCGGTTCATGTTCTTGATCGAAGTGGACTACCCAACGCGTGACGAGGAAATCGAGATCGCTCGGACGACCACCGGTGTTTCCATCCCGAAATTGGACCACATCATTGACGCCAAACGAGTCATCACGTTTCAGGACTTGGTGCGACGCATCCCCGTGCCGCAGCACATCTATGAGTTCGCTGTCGACTTGGTGCGCAGGACCCGTCCGAAGACCGACGAGTCTCCCGATTGGGTGAAACCGCTCGTGGGCTGGGGTGCGGGGCCGCGAGCCGTGCAGTACTTGATCCTCGGAGCCAAGTCCCGCGCGGCGCTCAATGGCAGCTACATGGTCCGCTTGGAAGATGTGTTGGCCGTGGCCGAGCCGGTGCTGACGCATCGCGTGCTGACGACATTCGCGGCCGAATCCGAAGGCGTGAACAGTTCGCAACTCG
>JAQBZS010001051.1 GCA_027622115.1 Planctomycetota bacterium
CAGCGACGACCACGGCCACACATGGCGATCGATCGCCAAGGGGCTGCCGTCCGATTTCGGCTTCCCGATTGTGGTGCATCCTCACGATGCCGACACGGTGTACGTCGTGCCGCTGGAGACAGCGACTCGCGGCTGCCCCGGCGGCAAGCCGGCCGTCTGGCGCAGCGAGAACGGTGGCGATTCGTGGCATCGACTGGCCAGCGGGTTGCCCAAAAAAGAAAGCTTCTTCACGGTCCTGCGCGACGCGATGGACATCGACAAACTCAAGTCACCCGCACTCTATTTCGGTACGACGACCGGACAACTCTGGATTGGACGAGACGGTGGTGAAGAGTGGAGTTGCCTGTTCGATGCGTTGCCGCCGATCAATTGCGTGAAAGTTGCCGTCGTCTGAGATCAGTCCAGGTGAAAGCGGCTTTGGCGGATCTGCTGAATGGAATTGACGGCTTTTTCGTTGTAGTAGTCTCGCGAGCCGAGAGCGCCGTACTTGATCGGACGTGTCTTGTGGTTCTCTTTGATGTTGAAGATCCACGATCCAATCAACATGGGCTTGATTTGTGCCCAAGTCAGCGTACGGCTCGGATCGTGCAACATTTGCTGGATAATTTGATAAACGACTTGACTGCGGGCCGCTTCGGAAGTCGCCAAGACGACCAGCGCCAAGTCGGTACCGCTCGGCTGCTCGACGCCAAACGCTCCAACGATCTTGCCGCCACTGATCGTGAAGCTGTCCGTGATGCCCATCTGGGAGTAATTGTGCCGAGTGATCTTTCGCCAGTCGGTTTGCGAATCGCCCTTGATATGCGTCATGTACAGGTCGGCGACATTGAACCGATAACTGTTCGGGGCGCAGTGGGCTTCCACCAAGTCCCCATCGCGGTTCTCCGGTACGCCCACTCCAAGACTCTGTCGAAACTCACTGATGAACGACCGATAGCGTGACAGTTTGAACTCGATCATGGGATCATTCTCCGCGACCAGTTGGTTTGAAACGGGTGAATCATGCCGGCTTGATTCGGTGCTCAATGCGCCGCGTGCGCTGCACCGTTCGATGATCCCACGATATCTTGGGGCTCGAATCACGTACAGCCGACGCTGTGCTGATGAAGCTATGAATTGCGAGACGGAAAACTTGCGGTCGCTTCGCAGCGGGTCGATAGGAAGTTGACGTCGCGCTCAGTCGCTTCGACAGGGGATTGACGACGATTGACGACAGGGGATTGACGACGATTGACGACAGGGGATTGACGACAGGGGATTGACGACAGGGCGATGAGGATCACCAATCGACGCAAAGTTGCCGAATCAAGCTGCGCGGCCGCACGCGTGGAAAGCGAGCGTGTTGGCCGCGCTGCGTGGAACTCAATGTGCCAGACGACTTGCACGCGAAACCGCCGACTTTCCTTGCGTCGATTCCGGAGAATCTCGTATGTTCGCGCCGTCACCTTCGAGATGCGTTAGCGTATTGGAACGGCGTGGATTCGCAGTCTTGATCCCAGTCCGTTGAATTTGCCGGAATAATTTCAGGTGTTGCAGCACAATCGTTCCATCGTTGGGTTGTCATTATTCGCCTACTTGGCGACGTCGATGACGGTTGCGCTGCTGCATAATCATTCGCACGGTTTGCATTCGCACGCTTTGCAACCGCATGGATGCAACGAGGACTGCGGTTTCGAAAAGGAACACGCGTGTTGTCACGCGGGTGAACACCATCATTCGCATGTCCCGAAGGACGTCGCCGACGAAACTCCTCGCGGACCTTCTTGTCCGCACAAGCACGATCACGACGACTGTTTAGCTTGCCAACACGAAATCCTGGTGGTGCTCATCGTCGTCCCCGTTGTGATCCCGAGCTTGGTGGACACGGTTCGTTTTCAGGACGCAAGTGCGGTCACGGTTCACTCGCGAGAATTCGTGTTCCTGCCGCCGACCAGAGGACCGCCGAAGTCCGTCTGAATCGCGCCAATCCGTGACCGAACGCCGCATGATTCGGTCCTCAATGCGCCGCGTGCCGACGAGCGCTGAACGACTCGAGTGTCCCACGATTCTTTGGGTTCGAATCGCGTACAGCCGCCGTCGTGCTGGTGTTCCCGCATTCTTCGATTGCAGAGAACTCGTGCGCGCACACCCTACTTTCCAGTATCGGCCGCGCAAGCGGCTCGAAAAAGGCATGGATCCATGAACGCCACTGATACCCCGCAACAACGACACCGGGGATTTACTTTGATTGAATTGCTTGTCGTCATCGGCATCATCGCTGTTCTCGTCGCGCTACTGCTGCCGGCGGTGCAACAGGCTCGCGAAGCGGCTCGCCGATCGCACTGTAAGAACAACCTCAAGCAAATCGGGACGGCACTCCACAACTATCACGATCGCCATTCGGCTTTTCCGCCGGGATGGATCGGTGTTCGCAATCGTCAACCCTTTGTTGCGGGCAATAGCGGGTGGGGTTGGGCCGCGATGATTCTTCCCGACGTGGAAGAACGAAATCTGTACAACCGCATCAACTTCAATCGGTCGGTTCTGGACGCGGTCAACTTGCCGATTCGAACAGAACCTCTTTCGGTATACCGCTGCCCGTCGGACACCGGACCTCAAGTGTGGGACATCAACACCGACGGTACGAACACTCCGCTGGCGACGATTGCCACGTCGAATTACGTCGCGTGTTTTGGCACGGATGAAATCGACGACTGCAACAACTATCCGCTTGGTGCGGCTTGCAGATCAAACGGCGTGTTCTTTCACAACAGCTATGTGCGAATGCGGGATATCACGGACGGCACAAACCACACGTTTCTCGGTGGCGAGAGGTCGTCCGAACTCAGTCTCTCGACATGGCTCGGCGCCGTTCCAGGCGGCGACGAGCCCTATGCGCGAATTCTGGGGGTCGGCGATCATCCTCCGAATTTCCCAGCCGCCCACCCCGAGGACTTCAGTAGTGGGCACGTTGGAGGTGCGCAGTTCGTGTTTGGCGATGCCCACGTGCAATTCATTTCAGAGAACATCGACGAGCGAATTTACCGCGCGCTCTGTACTCGCAACGGCGGCGACGTGCTCGGTGAGTTCTGATT
>JAQBZS010000017.1 GCA_027622115.1 Planctomycetota bacterium
AACTTGTTCGTGCGACGATATCTTGGTTGCAGCCATCGAAGATCTCCGAGATGGAACTGGGTGACCGATTCTCGGAAGTGAGGTCGCCTAATGCCAATCCCCTGGACGCAACCACCACCATGCGAATCTCAATCATTGCCTTCGTCGTGTTTCTCGAAGTTTGTCCGATCGCAGTGACGGCGGAGGATCCATTGCCTGCGTTTCCGAATGCCGATGGGTTTGCTCGTTTCACGAAAGGCGGTCGCGGTGGCCGAGTCGTGCGTGTGACCAATCTGAACCGGCGAGGCCCCGGCAGTTTTTCGTGGGCGCTTAACGAGGTGAAAGAACCTCGGACGATTGTCTTTGACGTCAGTGGGGTGATCGATTGCCGAAACGAAATCAGCTTCAACGTCAACTCGGACAATGACCATGTCACCATTGCGGGCGAGACATCGCCGGGTGGCGTGGCGATTTATAACTATCGCAACTTCGTGATTCGGGATCGGGCCGAGCAGATCGTCATGCGGTTCCTCAGATTTCGCGGGACCAGGATACACACTCGCAATGATCCCGACGGGCTGCTGATCTGGCACGCGAAGAACGTCATCGTGGATCATTGCAGCTTTGCCGGCGCCTGCGATGAAACCATCTCGGCCAGTGATGTGGACAATGTCACCATCCAGTGGACCGGCTTTGACGAGTCTCGCAAGGAGAAGGCTCACGCCGACTACTTCAACAACAAAGGACAATGGCACAACTACGGCGGGCTTTACTCGCAAGCACGTGGTGTCTCGATTCATCACTGCCTGTTCGCGCATCACAGCAAACGCAATCCGCTGGTCTCGAAGCAGTCTTCTGTCGAGGCCGTGAACAACGTGATCTACAACTATTCGAACTCGCAGCAAACCTGGGGAGCCGCGGGCGAGGGCCTCAAGATTGCTCACTGTTATTTCAAGCTCGGCCCCGACCGCCGCAAGCGGCCCATCCCCGTGTGAGACAATGTGCTGGCCAGCAAAGCCTGTGTGTCGAAAGACCGCGACGGTTCGGTCGGGCCGGCCGTCAACGACCTGGGCGACATCGGTACGCTGAATCTCGGCAAGGTCGAACCGGCCGAACAGGCGTGGAAGAGCGTGCTGGCTGGGGCGGGCGCGTTACCGCACGACGCCACGAGTGCCCGCATGGTCCGCGAGACACGGACCGGGACAGGTCAACAAGGCTATCAGGCGGACATCAACGCGGATCGAGCAGCACTCAAGGCTGTCGCCGTTGCACAGGACTCGGATGGAGATGGGCTTCCGGATTCGTGGGAGTTGAAGAGCGGCCTCGATCCGAAGAAGCCGGATTCCACCGAGGTGTCGGCTTCTGGATACACGTTTCTCGAACTGTATTGCCACGATCGAGCCGCGAAACTCATTGACGCTGCCGGTCCGTGATCGGGGTCAGGCTTACGTCTTTCAGATTTCGCGGGCGGTGGAATTTTGGCTCCATCAAGAACGTCAACCGGCGAAATCTGAAAGCCGTAAGCCTGACCCCCAAGTCCTCAATTCACGTGTTTCTTGAGAGGCTTGATGAATCCGAAGTTCAAAGCCCGCCAAATCGAAAGACTTAAGCCTGACCCCGGAAAGTGACCTTCACGTTGTCACGTATTTTGACCGCGGCTATCATTCGCGCGCCCAACAGCTTTGGACGTTCGATCGCCAACGGATGGCGATCGTCCCAATCCCCTCGATCATCCAGGACGGAACATGCGGATTGGCCTCGGACACGACACGCATCGATTGGTCCCCGATAGAGATCTCGTGCTTGGCGGCGTGAAGATCGACTATGAATTCGGGCTCGACGGACACAGCGACGCCGACGCTTTGCTGCACGCAATTGTCGATGCGCTGCTGGGAGCCGTTGGAGAAGGCGACATCGGCGATCGCTTTCCCGACACGGACCCGCAATGGAAAGACGCGGATTCCGTCAAGTTCATTAGTGGTGCCGTGCAGATCGTAAGAGATCACGGATACGAAATCGTCAATCTCGATTGCAACGTCTTCGCCGAACAACCCAAGCTGTCGCCACACAAAGCGTGCATGGAACAGCGGATCGCAGAAATGTTGGGCATCAAGCCGTCTCAAGTGAATGTCAAGGCCAAGACCGGCGAAAACGTGGGGCCGATCGGTCGAGGCGAAGCGATTTCGACCGATGCCATCGTGCTGGTGAAGCCGCATAAAAAGAAGAAAAAACGCGAGCCGAATTGGGTCATGAAGGATTATGAAGTCGAGAATTGGGGGCCTACAATGGGCTTGATTCCTGATCCCGAGTCACCATTTTCCGTGGTAGAGATCAAAGACGCTGACGGCAAACCTATTACATGATGATTTGCTGGTGTGCTTAGACTCTGTTGGCGTATGTGTTAAGGAAGCGTTCAGAAACAAGTTCCCGTTTCGTGACTGAGGTGCTTGAACGGTGAGCCGAAGGCCGTACGGCCTCGGGCTGCCCGACCGCTGACGCATCGCGGCTCCGATTCGGGAAGTTGTTTCTGCACGCGTTCTAAGTACGTGCGTACGACGGGACCATTGTCCCGTCGAGTAATCCGAACGGGACAATGGTCCCGTTCTCGGTCTTGGACGGGGCCTAAAGAGAAAATGATTGCGACGCGCGGTGTCGCCGACAACCAACTGTAGCCACGTTCGCCAGAGCGTGGGAACACCATGAAAACCCACGCTCTGGCGAGCGTGGCTACAAGTACGATCAACTCAAACGCAGCTCGGAAATGGATTCGATGACACTTCGCGTCTACAACACATTGAGTCGGCAAAAAGAGGACTTTCAGACGGTCGAGCCCGGTAAGGTGGGCATGTACCTCTGCGGCCCGACGGTCTACAAACCGTCCCACATCGGCCACATGGTTGGCCCGGTGATCTTCGACACCGTCAAACGCTATCTCACCTATCGCGGTTACGACGTCACCTGGATCGTCAACATCACGGACGTCGATGACAAACTCATTAACCGCGCCAACGAAAGCGGCACAACGGTCGAAGCGTTGGCTCGCGAAATGACCCAGGACTACTTCGACAACCTCAAGACGATGGGCGTCGACACGATCGACCGGTTCCCGTACGCCACCGAACACATCGACGAAATGCTGGCCATGATCTCGAAGCTGGTGGGCGACGGCTTCGCGTACCCGCTGGACGGCGACGTGTACTTCGAAGTCTCCAAGGACGACGACTACGGCAAACTCAGCGGTCGCAACACGGACGAGATGCAGGCCGGGACTCGCGTGGAAGCCAGTGATCGCAAGCGGAATCCGGCGGACTTCGCGTTGTGGAAGAAGTCGAAAGCCGGCGAACCCGCCTGGGACAGCCCGTGGGGCCGCGGTCGACCGGGTTGGCACATCGAGTGTTCGGCCATGAGCATGAAGTATCTCGGCGAAACGCTCGACATTCATGGCGGCGGACTCGACCTGATGTTTCCGCACCACGAGAACGAACTGGCGCAGGCCGAATGTTGCAGCGGCAAACCGTTCGCTCGCTATTGGCTGCACAACGGTTTGATGCAGGCCGGCAGTGGGTCGAAACTCGGTGGCGGTCACGATCGACACGGCGACGTAATCGACGAACAAGCCGCACAAGAGGCCAACAAGCTGGCCGGCTCGAAAGGAGCCGCGTCCGTCAAGGAGTTGTTCGAACGCCACCAGCCGGAAACCGTGCGGTTCTTCCTGTTGGCCACGCACTATCGCAGCCCGATCGACTTTAGTGACGAACGCATCGACGAAACCGACAAGAGTTTGGAAGGCTTCTACCGTTTGTTCGAGTCGTTTGAACGCATCACAGGTGACTCGATCTACGGTTTATCGGCAAGCACGACTCACGACGCTTCGACCGACCTGTCCGCATGCCCTGAAGAATTCCGAAAGGAACTCGAATTCCAGCGTTCTCGGTTTACCGAGCAAATGGACGACGACTTCAACACCGGCGGCGCGGTGGGCACGCTGTTCGATTTGCGTCGCACGATCAACGGCTTTATCGGCGACCGAAAACTTGACGGCGGCGATGCTCCGTCCGGCGAAAACATCGCGGCGTTGCGGGCCTCGGTGACGCTGTTGAAGGAGCTGGCCGGATTGCTGGGTGTGTTCCGCGAGCCGATCCAGCAGGCTGGTGGTGGCGACGATCAATTCGCTGGCCAGTTGATGGATTTGATCATCGACATTCGCGGCTTCGCGCGGAAGAACAAGAGCTTTGAGGTCGCGGATCGAATTCGCGAGGGATTGACGGCCGTGAACGTGGTCTTGGAGGACCGTCCGGGTGAAACCGTTTGGAGACGCAATTGAACCCAGCGAAGACGCAACGACTCGGATGGCCTCGAATGCGGCCGCGAGTCCCGTTTATCTGGGGATCGATCCGGGGCTTAATCGCACGGGTTACGCCATTCTGGCCCCGAACGGTGGAAATCCGGCACTGCGCGAGGGCGGCGTGATCCGCACGCGAAAAGAAGACTCGTTGGCCATGCGAGTGCTTGAGATCGGTCGCGGCGTTCGAGAAGTCATCGAAGAATTCCGACCACGGATGCTGGCGATCGAGCAGGTGTTTTCGTTCGGCAAGAACCCGAAGACAGCACTGTTGTTGGCACACGCTCGCGGCGCGATCCTGTTCGTGGCGGCGGAATTGCAGGTGCCCGTGATCCACTTCACGCCGACTCAGATCAAGAAGCTACTGACCGGCAGCGGCAAGGCGTCGAAGGAACAAGTCCAGCACGCCATCCGTCACGAACTGCACCTCGACGACGTGCTCGAACCCAACGACGTCGCGGATGCCGCAGCAATCGCGCTCTGCATGTTTCACACCGTACGATTCGCCGCTTGAATAAGAATCCACTGTCCGGGGTCCAACCGGGGACACAAGAACTTGGCCCCGCCGATCGCCACAACCAAAACTGTAGGCCGGAGCGTATCGAGGTCGTGAAGGGTTCAAGTTTCCCCACGAATTCCGGACGACCACGAATCCATCGCTGCCAATTCGTGGTCGTCCTGAATTCGTGGGAAAACTTCTGAGGTTTGCGTTCCAGAGATTCGCAAAGTTAGACATGCGGGGGATACAAACGAATCATCGACTACAACTGTTCGAGTGTCGTCAGACCCTGCTGGATCGCGATCTTTGTCAAACTGGCCACGCTGCTGACGCCAAGTTTCTCCATCAGTTGTCGACGATGCGATTCGACCGTTTTGCTGCTTACGTGGAGGTGCAAGGCGATCTGCTTCGTCGAGTGACCTTCCGCGAGTAATTGCAACACTTCGCGGGCGCGCGGCGTCAGTTGCGTCGATTGACCGTCCGCCAGCGGGTTCAACAGACCGTCAACCACGACGGAAGAAATACTCGGGCTGAGATAGATGCGGCCCGCAGCCACGGTTTCAATGGCTGTCGACAATTCTTCGAAAGCGCTGTCCTTGAGCAAATACCCGGAAGCGCCGGCTTTCAACATGCCGGCGACGAACTGCTGATCCGAGTGCATCGACAAGGCGACGACCTTGATGTGCGGGTGTGCCGCGCGAATGGCTCGCGTGGCGTCGATCCCGTTCAGATCGGGCATGCCGATGTCCATGATGACGATATCCGGGTTCACGCGTTTCACGAGGTCCAGCGCCGAACGTCCGTGATCAGCCTCGCCGATCACGTCGAACATCGACTGACTTTCGATCAATAATCGCAAGCCGTCTCGTAGGATCTTGTGATCGTCAACCAGCACAACAGTCTTTTTTGTCGTCGTAACGGAGTTCATTCGCTCGGTCTTTCAGTGGTGCAAGCAGACTGACTTTCGTGCCGCGACCGGGACGCGACTGCACATACATTCGACCACCCAACAGATCAAGCCGATCACCAATGCTGTAGAGACCGAATCCCTCACCGCGCATCGTCGAAGCGGCATGCATGCGAAACCCGACGCCGCCATCTTTGACGCAGACTCGCAAGAAACCCTGGCGGCGGCAAATCGATACGCATGCTTTTCCCGTTTGAGCATGCTTGGCCACGTTGATCAACAATTCGCGGACGGCCTGGAATAGGAACACGCTCAACTCATCGCTGAGCGGCTTGTCCGACCCATCGTCCAGCACGGCGCAGCGGATTCCGCGGTTCGTCTTGACGCGATCCGCCAGCCAGCGGACCGCAGGTTCGAAACCCAGTTCGTAAAGCACTGGTGGGCTGAGGTCAAACACCAAGGTTCGCGAGTCTTGAATGGACCGTTCCAACAAGCGGCGGACGTCATCCAGACTCTGTTGTTGTTCGTCCGTCAATGACTGGCGAAGGATGTCGAGTCGCATTTTTGCCAACGCCAACGACTGGCAAACGCTGTCGTGCAAGTTCGCGGCGATCCGACGACGTTCGCGTTCTTCCGCCATGGATGCTTCGGATGCCAAGACGCGCAACTTCGATCGATGTTGTTCAAGATCCTGGTTGATTTGCGATAGCTCGACGGTCCGCTGTTGCACGAGTTCTTCGAGCTTGTCGCGGTCTCGCTGCAAGACGTCTTCCGCACTTTTTTCCTTGGAGATATCTCGGACGTGGAGTAACAACGCGGCTTGCCCGTCATAGTCGATTGGTTTGGCCCGCACGGAAACTGGAACTTCGCGACCGTCCGCCGTCCAGCTCACGCCGTCGGTTCGATCGATGCGACCGGCAAAGAGATTGGGAAATTCGACCGCCACGGCATCACGCAGACGGGGCGGAACGAGATCCACCACGCTCTTGCCGACCAAGGATTCACGTGATTGGTTGTGCAGTTCACAAGCCGCTGGGTTGACGTCCAACACTTTTCCCGCGCGATTTTCGATGAAAATCGGATCGGGAGCACTTTCAAACAGCAGTCTGAATCGCCGTTCGGTGCCCGAGAGCTTTTGTTTCGCCAAATCTTTCTTGGCGATGGTCGTTTTGAGTTTCTTGTTGGTTTCGGCGAGGTCTTTTGTGCGTTGCAGCACTCGCAATTCGAGTTCCTCATTGCTGCGACGCAGGGCTTCTTCGGTATCCTTCTGACGAGTGATGTCTTGGGCGATGCCCACGATGCGATACACGTTGCCTTTATCGTCGAGTACTGGAAACCCACGGTCTCGGATCCAGCGAGTCTGCCCATCCGGGCGCAAGATGCGATACTCGTTGTCGGGTGCATAATCCGCGGTCACCGGTTGAAGCAATTGTTGCAACACGCCACGACGATCTTCACGATGCACCAATTCCAACCAGTGCTTGGAATTGGCCAAGAGGTCTTCGCACTTGCAGCCCCAAATGCGTTCGTACGCCGGACTGACGTACAAGACCTTGTCATGATCCGCGGTTGAAACCCAGAAGACTTCGCTGATGTGTTCTGCCAACTGACGGAAGCGTTCTTCGCTTTCTCGCAGCGACTTTTCGGCGGTTCGGCAATCCGTGATATCGCTGACCAAGGAAAAGACGCCGCGGATTTCCCCATCGTCTTTGAAGTCCGGCACGTACGTGGACATCGTCCAACGCTCTTCGCCGTTGCCGAGAGTCGCCACGCTTTCGAAGCTGACGTTTTCACCGTTGAGGGCGGCTTCGACGTATTCTCGAATCGCCCGGTAGGTGTCGGGCGTCATGACCTGTTCCAGGCTGCGACCGAGAATCTGTCGTTTCGAGAGCCCGAACCACTCCTCATGTTGCTGGTTGACGAATTGGAATCGGCAATCGGTGTTGAAATACGAAATCAGCCCTGGAGCGCTGTGAGCGATCGTGCGGAGTTTGCTCAACTGTTGGCTGTCCGACATCCCATGGAAGAGATGGCTGTCCCCGTCAAACACGGACGGACAGCCATACGATCCCGCGTCAAGCTGGGCGCGCGAATTCGGCAGCATGGGAGCAAGTCGAATCCTGGCGTGATCGTCGGTCGGTGGTGTGATGGCAGCCATCGGCTCTCGTAGACAGTCGGCGAAATACAACCAGCCTATCCGCCGACCCAAGGTGATTCGAGACGCGAATCCGGGCGACAGTGTGACGGGCTAGAATTTGAATGGGTGAGTCAATTATCTCAGTAGAATCTATCGAGGCACTCGACCATGGCCCAGACTAAACTCATCAATACACGAATCTGAAAAGCTGGCAGCATTCGTTGGACGAACTGGACGTCGACGAACGCAAGTTGGTGACGCGTCTCAAGCGGCGCGTCCGGCTCGAAATCGGAGCACGCAAAGTACCGCGACTTTTGGATGCCGCTTGTCGCGAACTTCGACGAAGAGCGCGGCCTGACAAACCGCCAGACCACCAAGACCATCGTCGATTACGTCGCCCAGGATTTGGGCAGTCGCTTGATGGTCGATCAAGGAGTTGCCGACGATCCGAATTACCGCACGGAGGCAAATCGTTCGGAAGTCTTGAGCCGTTCATCGCTCGATGCTTAGCGGATGATCGTCCGCGTCAGATAATCGATTACGCCTTGCGCATCGATGTCGCACAGCACATCGATGTTCGTCTGCCATTGCTGAATTCCCCGACGATCGAAAACCGTCATGCCGCGGGTCAATTCGCCCGACGTTTCCACGTCGATCATCATCGCTTTCCGCTCGAACAACCGCGGATGCATCACCGCCGTGAGCGCCGCCAATTCCTGCAGCGCGAGACTTTCTTGGCCGAGACGTTCGTGATGTGCTCGAAACGCGAACGGCAGCAGTTCCCGCAAGAGAATGGAAATCGTGACGTCCGCGGCCTCGACGATGCGGTCCAACTGATCCAGCGTCAGTTTGACCTTGGTGCCGATTTCCAGTGGGACAAGCGTCTTCGATGCGGGTGATCGCAGCACGAAACGAGCGGCCTCGGGATCGGCGAAGATGTTGAACTCGGCGGCGGCCGTCACATCGCCGTCGGCAGTCACCGAACCGCCACAACACACCAACGCTCCGAGCTGGCCGAGAAACTCGGGTGACCGCTCGCACGCTCGCGCGACATTCGTGAGTGGGCCGAGCGTCAACAGCGTGATTTCGTTCGGCGATTCTCGGACGAGATCCGCGAGCAGTTTCGGCGAGTCATGCGGATGATGAAGTTCCGCGGTTTTCGGCTGAAAGTCTCCGAGTCCCGACGGCCCGTGCAAGTCGGTGGGACTGATCGACATCGCCCCGTATTCCACGTTGAGCGATGCGCACAACACTCGGGAACTGCCGAGTCTGGGCCATTTCGGCGGATCGATCTGGTCGACGATCGACTGCACATTTCGAGTAGCGTCGCGGCCCGAGACCATACCGCCCACAGCCGTGATCGCCACGACCTCAATCTCGGGATCCACAAGTGCCAACACAATGGCGAGTGCGTCGCCGATTCCTGGATCGGCATCAATAATCAGCTTTTGAGGCACCATCGGGGTCCGACCGCGAGAAGCGAGAGCCGCGAATCGAGTGACGACACGCGACTCGCGATGTATCCCGTGTGATATCTCTGACACTGGAACGGATCAAGACGGCATTCCATATTCCAACCGGTTAACCAGGTTGGCCGGGACACAAATCAGGCGGAATCGTTTGGCAACGCCGCCGACAGAATCCTCAGCCAGTTACCAGCCATGATGTTTTCCAGGTCTGCGGTGACATATCCGCGATCCGACAGCACATCGGCCAGCTTCCGATAGTCGGCGACCGTATCGACCTCGGCCGGTGCCCCCTCGCGACCGCCCTGACCGTCTGTGTCTCCGCCGATGGCAACGTGCCGCGAATCGCCCGCAAGCTGACACACGTGGTCAACATGATCCGCAACATCGCTGAGCGTGATCGCGTCGCGGGAAAAGACCGCTCGGCGGTCGCTGGGGATGCGGGACCAGTCGATCCCTGGGCGGTAAAGCATCCACGTGTCCATCGAAACGCCCACCACTCCGTCGCGCTGGATGATCGCACGCAGAAGATGGTCTGGAAGCTGGCGCTCGCCCGGAACCAGAGATCGGCAGTTGTGGTGACTGGCCAGCACGCGGCCGCCAAACAGTTCCAGTGATTCTTCGTTTGAGCGGTCTGACGCATGAGTCACGTCGAGCATCATGTCTGACGATTCCATCTCGCGCAGCAGGTCGCCGGCCATCTCGAACAGGCCACCGTCAGTGCCGGTTCCCGTTCCGTGGCACCAGGCACTCACTCCGTAATGAGCCAGACTGACGACGCGCACACCCGCATCCCACCAATCATGGACGTGATCGGGCGAGAGAATCGTATCGCCACCCTCGATGCCCAGAATCAATCCAACGGGCAAATCCTCCGTGTTGCTTGCCGCAGTCCATTGGCGGACATGCTGCTGGAGGTCATCGCTGGTCCGCAGAATCCGGGCGTACCCTCGCGACTCAAGAATCTGGTAGTAGGCGAGGTCACCTTGAGCCGCCGCATAAGCTTGCTCGCCGCTACGATGTCCCGGCAATGGACAGTCGCCGCGCTGAACCCGCTGGCAGATTTTCACCAGCGCAACGGCGATTCCGCCGCGCCGCATCTCCGGCAGAGTGGCCATCGTCCCGCAATGTTCCGGAACGGCGCGGACGGTCTCGATGGGCAGCGTCAGGTCCCGGTTCAGGGCTCGCGCGCCGTATGCCATCGGATAGTCGCCGTCGATGATAATCGTGGCCTGTGGTTGGCTTACGATAAGTTCTGCACCCTGGCTGGAATTGTTACTCACATGTCAATCTCCGGTGGTGAACTGGAGCGAATACAAGTCCGCGTCGTTCATAACAAACCGCAGACGAACCGGCTGTCCCGCCAGTGGGCCGACATCCGAGCCGGCTTTCCAACGCACCACTCGCTCGATTTCGTCGCCGATAATTTCCTGACAATCGGCGGTCGAGAATCCGGGGAGCGGTTTGCCGGCGGCGTTTTGGATCTCGACTCGAACACCACCCGCCGCGCTCGTACTGTAGTTAATCGTCAGACGATTTCCTTTGAATCGCAGTGGAAGCGTCACGGCTTCACCGGCATCGGCTCCCGCGTGGATCGAGGCGAAGCCGTCCGTGCGAAGCGTGAAGCGGCGGAAGGGAGTCGTGAAGATCGACATCTCTGCCGGACCGGTCGGCACAATGTTTAACGCCACATAGTTCGAGCGATTGCCCCAGCGGGCCGGGTCCGGACCGGGACGGATGAAGGCTTCGCGAAAGGTGCGGTCGTAAGGACCGTCGCCGCGGGCGGTCATGAAAAGGATGTCCGTGCTGTTCCCACGCTGTGGATGAAAACGTGTAGGCAGCGCGATGTAGATGTGCGGCGCGCGAAAGTACGGATGCGTCTGACTGGTATAAAGATGCTCGCCCGGAAAATTCGGATGCAGCGGTACGGGCGGCGTCCAGTTCACATAGTCTTTCGACGTTGTGCGGCTGATTGAACGTAAACGTCCGCGAGGTGTCTGCCAACTGCGGAAGTAACACACAAAGCAGCCCTCCGATTCCGACCAGAACGAGACGTTTTGCGAATCGAATGCAAAGTCGCCCGAGGTGATCACTGGCTTGTCCTGAATTTGGAACCAGTGAATTCCGTCTTCCGAGCGAAACGCGACCAAGCCGCCTCCCTTGTGGACCCCGGCGAGAGCTTTGAATCGTTTGGCGGCAGGCACACCTTCACGGTCGTCGAGAAACGGCGAGAAATTGTGGCACGCAAACGGTTGATGCAGGATCACGTTGTTCTGTTTGCTGCCGTCGATCTCGAAGAGTCCGAGTTTCGGCGTCGTCCAGTGAGTCCCATCGCGACTTTCGCAATAGCGAGTGACCTCGGTCGAGTCGCCGTCGAACTTCGCCCCGCGCCCGTCGCGCGTGTAGAGTCGAAACAGGTCACCGTCTTTGATGACGGTCCCGTATTCGAGCCTGTTGACCGGGCTTTGCATCGGCGAAGCAAGCTGCGGTTCGTGCAGTTTCAACGCCGTCTTTTCCAAACGGTCGATCAGCAAGCGGTCAACAAATAGCTCGCGCCGCGACCCGATGTCGAGTGGCTTGCGCTCGTCTCGGGCAGCATTGCCGGAAGCCACAATCGCCATCGGACCAACCGCACCCACCAAACCGCAAGTCACCGCTCGCCCCAGCAAGTCCCGGCGAGTGAGCATTTCCCGAAGCGTATCGTTCATGATTTACTCCCTTGACCCCCGAAATCGTAATACAAGCCATTCGCTTGAGTTTGGAGACCGCCGCCTCTTCGGAGCAAGGTCGCAAGGGTTTCACCGATCCAAACGTCTTTTCTTCGCTGTGTCGGTCGATGTGACCGCCGCTGAATTTTGGCTCTATGATTGAACCCAACGAGACATGAAATGCCTCGCTGTTGGCCAAACTCCAGACACGCGCCGTTCCATCGTCAATCCAAGTTCGGACTTTCGAGAAGTCGCCGCTACTAGACACCCCGCCATGAACTTTGGATGTCAAACGACTCAGCGTTCGTCATTCAGGGTGTGCATGTTGTTTTCTGCTGCTCGCCGAAGCAAACACGGCGATCCGGCGAAACCATTGCCATCGCTGCAGATGGTACCGGGCTGTCGTCGAGGTGCAGCCGTATGCGCGGCCAAGTCCGTACTCCGACATAGGATTCTCGTGGTCCCAATTCCAGGAGAACCCCATGATCCAGGCCGATGTACACGATCCGATCGCGATAGGGAGCTTGGCAATCGTCGTGCTGCTGTCTGCGGCGGTCGCGAGTTTTATGGCGGGAGTACTCTTTGAGCGTCGTTCCGTCGAACGCACGATTCAAAACGCTCGCCAAAGTATCGGCCGACTGTTTTCGATTGCGAACCAACAACTCAACCGCGCCGCAGCCAGTTGCTCGGCCCTGGAACGCCTCCCGGAAATCACGTTGTCGCCAAGTCAACGCGAGCTATTCGTCGATCGTCAATCGAGGCTGGGCGAGTCGCTGAAGCGAATTTTGGATCGAGCCCGCGAAACGATGCCGTTGAAGAACGCGAAACTCGGCGGCAAGTCGGTCGCGGTGCAATGGGTGAACGAGCCTCTCGAGTCGGGCGTCGAATTGCCCGACCGCTCCGCATTCGAGGCCAACTTGTTACAGCTTCTGGAAGCCTGTCGGTCCAACAACGCGAGTGGCGGTGTGGGTTTGATTCGAATTGATCAACTCGAACGCATCGCGACACGTTTCGGCGAAGAACGGTTGCACGAAATCCGCCGGCTTGTCGCCGAGATCGTGGCGAGCGTCTTGCCGGAGTCGAGCTGCCAGTGTGTCTTCGCGGACGACACATTTGCGGTGTTGCAGCCGAATATCGACACAACCGAATTGATCGGATTTGCGGACAAGATTCGGCAGTCCGTGCGCACGCATCAATTCCGCTCGGAAGAAACGGGAGTGGAGATCCTCGTCACAGCCAGCTTCGGATTCTGTGCCCTGGCAGGAAACGAGTCTCCGGCGATGTTGAGATCGCGTTGCACGGAAGCACTGGCTCGTTCCGCACATCGCGGTCGCAACCAATTGCATTGCCACGATGGCGAGCGATTGATCGAGTGCTCGGCCGGCCGGGATTTGGAGCTGAGCCGTGTTGCGGGTCTTGCGGCAACTTGATCGCGATCGTTGAGCGTTGCTAGTCTGGGCGTTGCACCATTGAGTCACTCTCAAGAACCAACAGGCACCCGATGACCGACGAGCAGCCGCAACCATCCGAGGAAGAAACCCGTGAGCGTGAAACTCAAGCCATTCAAGGCCTCGCCAATGCGTACGCTCGGATGCGGCAGGAAATCGGCAAGGTCATCATCGGTCAGCAGAAGATCGTGGATCAACTTCTGATCTCGCTGTTTTCGCGAGGCCACTGCATGTTGGTGGGCGTGCCGGGATTGGCGAAGACGTTGCTGGTGAGCACGATTTCGCGAATCTTGCAGTTGTCGTTTCGGCGGATTCAGTTCACGCCGGACTTGATGCCCTCGGACATCACGGGCACCGATGTGTTGCAAGACGACCCCGAAACCGGTCGTCGATCATTCCAGTTCATGCAGGGGCCGCTCTTCACAAACATCTTGCTGGCGGACGAAATCAACCGCACGCCACCGAAGACTCAGGCGGCCTTGCTCGAAGCGATGCAAGAACGACACGTGACCGTGGGATCGAACACGTATCGATTACCGCAACCGTTTTTCGTGCTGGCGACGCAAAACCCGATCGAGCAGGAAGGCACCTACCCGCTTCCCGAAGCTCAGCTCGACCGGTTCATGTTCAATATCGTGGTCGAATACCCGACGGCTGCCGAGGAACTGCGGATTCTCAAGCAAACTACCAGCGGTCACGAACCGGAACTGGCCACGGCTCTGACTGGGAAACAGATTCTGGCTCTGCAAGAAGTCGTGCGGAAAGTTCCGGCGGCGGAGCACGTGTATGTCTATGCCCGCGACCTCATCCGAGCGACTCGCCCCGCAGATTTGGAAGCCCCGAAGTTCATCAAGGAATACGTCACTTGGGGAGCCGGGCCGCGTGCCGGCCAGAACATGATCCTCGGTGCCAAAGCGCGAGCCATCCTGGAAGGTCGATTTCACGTCACGACCGATGACATCAAAGCGGTCGCGCACCCGGTATTGCGGCATCGCTTGGTGACCACGTTTCACGCCGACAGCGAGAGCATATCGACCGACGACATCGTGGAGATGTTGCTGGAACACGTACCGGTGGAATTGCACGATCGAGCGGAACGCATCGTGAAGTGATCAGCTCTCTTTCCCACAGCAACGGCGTTCGTGTTACCAGCCTTCCGCGTTGTCGTCTCCGGAAATGCGAATCAGTGCCCGACTTCCTTCGCGGCGGGCTTGGGCGGTTCGAGTGCGTGGATCGCTTGGCCATTCGCGCCGTTCCAGACGCGGAGCACGCTGTCGAAGCCGCCGGCAATCACGAATCTCGCATCCGGCGTGGCATCCACGCAGTACATGAAGTCGATGCTGCCCGGGAAGATACGCAACTGCTGGCCGTTGTCCGATCGATGCTGCCGCACGGTGTTGTCACCTGAACTCGACACCACGTTGATCGATTCGCCGATGAATCGCACGCAGGTGATCTGCTTCTCGAATCCCGCGATCGTGCGGATCTGTTCGCCGGATTCCGCATTCCACACCTTGATCACGTTGTCGGCTCCGCAACTGACGATGGACTTACCGTCACTTTGCCACGTGACGTCCAACACATAGTCGGTGTGCCCCTCAAACGGTCGGATGAACTTGCCGGAGGCGACATCGAACATCTTGATGTATCGGTCGGAACCGCAGCTCACCATCTTCGACCCGTCCGGTGAAAACGCCACGCCCAGCACGCCGTCCGTGTGCGCATCCATCCAGGATCGAATGAGCTTGCCGTCGGCGACGTTGAAGAGCTTCACTTCACCCGATCGCGACGGCACGCCGCCGCCGGCCAACAGCAATGTGCCGTCATTGCTGAAGTCCAACGCTTTGACTCGATCCGCGAAGACGCCTGGATCCGTGACGCTCCCGATCGTGGTTTCGAGTTTCCATTCGGGTTCGGCATCCCAGACGACTGCTGCCTTGTCCGCGCTTCCCGACAGCAACTCGGACGGCCCCACGAACGCCACGGCTCCAATCGTTCCCGCGTGGCCCTTGAAACTCGCAACCGCTTTGCCATCCTCGGTCGACCACGTATGCACTGTTTGGAAGTCTCCACCGGTGGCGAGCAATCGCCCGTCCGACGAGAAAGCCACGGATCGCATCGGTTGTTCGGCTGCGGTCGCCGCCTTCTGCCCCGCAGCCAACTCGGCGGTGAACTTGGCCATGCGAGCTTGCGCGGCCACGAGTTCCGCTTGCGCGGTCGGGATTGCGTCCGCCGCTCGTTTGGATTCGGCGGCGGCGAGTGCCGATGTCTGGGACGCGGTGTTTTGAACGACCTTCGCGGCTCGCAGCGCTGTCAGCGCCACGGTGTACGGTCTGCTGGCAGTGACGGCGGCGGCGGCGGCGGTGTTGGCAGCTGTGGCGGCAGCGGTGGTGGCTGTAGCCGCCTTGGCAGCATTGTCCGTCGCCAGTTTGAGCTTCGCCTGCAAATCGACCACCGCCTTGTCCGCATCTTGAGAGGCCTTGATGAGACCTGGTGCTTTCGTGTCGGCTTGGAGCGCGGTTTTCGCTCGTTGAGCTTTGTCCCGAGCGCGAGCGAGTGTCTTGTTCAAATCCATGATATCGGCATCGGCTCGCAGTTTGGTCAGCGTTGCTTGTTGCGCGGCGGCTGCGGACTCCACTGCGGTTTTTTCGGCGGCGACTTTCGCGGTGTTGGCCGTCGTGAGCGCAGCCTGCTGCTTTGTGACTTCGGCGTTCGCGGCGGTCAGAGCATCCGCTGCGGTCTTCGCCGTGGCGGCAATGACGGGCGCCATGTCTTGAGCGGCTTTTAACGTGACCTGAACCGAGGCCACTTTTTTCGTGGCCAGCGACAATTCTTGAGTCAGTTTCGACACGACATTGAGCGAGCGAATATCGCCCTTCATTTGTGCCAGTGCCTGTCCATTGGCGCTGTTCCAGAGCCGGGCGATGTTGTTTTCGCCCGTGGACGCAAACCGCTGTCCATCCGGTCGCACCGCGACTGCCGTCACGGGTGCGGCGTGGGCGAGTTGCCGGATTTGTTGACCGGTTTGCAGATTCCAATGTCGCAGCGTTCCGTCCTGGCTGCCGGTGACCATTTGTGGAATCGCTCCCGGAATTGCGGCCACGGTGGTGACGGGACCGGTGTGCCCGGCAAATCGTCGCCGCTGCAACAACGGCCATTGCCGCACGGTGCCGTCTGCGGACGCGGAAACAACCGTGGGTTCTCCGGTATCGAACATCACCAGCGCAGACACGGCAGCCGTATGCTCGACGAATGCGTGCTCCATTGTTCTTGTG
This sequence comes from Planctomycetota bacterium, assembly GCA_027622115.1. Taxonomy (GTDB): domain Bacteria; phylum Planctomycetota; class Planctomycetia; order Planctomycetales; family Planctomycetaceae; genus JAQBZS01. Next base: position 16,762 of record JAQBZS010000017.1, read on the forward strand.
GCGACGTCAAAGGCGAACACTTCACCAGGCTTCGTGCCGGCGGCGACCAATCGTGTGTTGTCACGCGAAAACGCCACGCTGGAAACGGGTGCGGTGAATCCACCAAGTTGCGGATTCGGTTGCGCTGCACCATTCGCGGCCGTCCACAGCTTGACGGTGTTGTCGGCTCCCGCAGTGGCCAGCAGGGCGCTGTTGGGACTCACGGCGAGACTGTTGATCGCGGCGGCATGATTGGCGGAGAACACTTGCTGGCCGGTCGCAACGACAAATCGGCGAGCAGTACCGTCCAAGGACGACGTGAACAGCGTCGAACCGTCCGCGAGGTAGGTGGCGGCGGTGACGGCTTGAGTGTGGTCGCCCAATCCGCGTTCGAATCGCAACGCATGATCCGCGATTCCCGAGTCCGCTCGGGCAATGACGACTCCGGTGATTGTCGGTCCAAATGTCGCCGAGGCCAGCCCCTTCGCCAAGGGGATGATTTCGAGCAATCGACCGCTTGCCGTCTCCCACACCATCACCTGACTGGCGTCGGCGCTGAGTAAACGGCTACCGTCGGCGGCGAACGCCAACGCAGCGAGTTTGGTTTGATGTCCGACAAGCGTTTGCAGCAGTTTTCCGTCGGCCACGTTGTAGAGTTGCACACCGTTGTCCGCATCCACGACGGCGACACGCCCGACGTCTCGTGTGAAGCACGCTCGCGACAACGCGCCGGCAGTCGTCACCGTGCGGGCCACTTTGCCGTCGGCCACGTTCCAAACTCGGATGGTCTTGTCGGCAGAGACCGAAATCACATTTTGATTATTGGGCAACATCGCCGCGGCAAGGACGGCGTCCGTATGACCGACGAAATCCATCATGAGTTCAGACGATGTGGCATTCCAAAGCTTCACCGTGTTGTCCGCTGAACCGCTGACGATTCGCGTGCCGTCCGCAGTGAACGCGGCGGTGGTCACGGCGGACGCATGGCCGCCGAATGCCAGCGTTTCGGGAAACTTGGCGTCTCGTAAGTCCCACACGCGAGCCGAGCCGTCCGTCGATGCCGTGACCAACCGCTGGTTGTCCGAGGCGAATGCGATCGACGTGATGGCCGCCTGATGTCCTTGGAGCGTGTTGAGCAACTCGCCGGTTTCGAAACTTCGCACGAGTATGACAGGGCGACCGGCTTCGGTGCCCGTCGTGGCCAATGACTTGCCGTCGGGGCTGAGCACTGAAAACGTGCCTGGACTGCCGTTCGGTGCCAGTTTGATCGGCGGCGGTGTCTCAGTTTTTGCCGCCGCGTTTGTGGCAGCCGGTGTCGCCGCGGGTTTGGGCTCGGTGGCGACCGGCTTCGGCAATCCCACCAGCGCCAATTCACGCGGCTCGTCGATGACGACCTTCCACACGGAGACGCGCCCATCCGACATGCCGGAGACAACTTGCAAACCGTCCGGCCGAATCGCGGTTGTCGACACATCACCGAGTGTGCCGAAAATCGCCGATTCAAGTTGCCATGAGGTTGCGGTCGGCACACCTTCGGCCACCGCCGCCGCTTGTTGGCTCCGCGAGTCCGGGTCAAAGCTCCAAATGCGGACGGTCCGATCCACGCTCGAAGTCACGAGTCGTGAGCCATCGGCGCTGAACGATAAGCCGGTGATCGCGTCCTGGTGAGCTTGCCAACTTTCGTCGATGTATTGACCGCAATCGACGTCGACCACTCGCACGATGCCGACGGCATTTCCCGTTGCCAGAAATCGCTGATCGGGGCTGATGACAACTCGCGTGGTCGCTTTCGCCACGGCTTCCAACGGAACCGATAGGCTTCGCGGCACGCTCCAATAGCGCGAGAACTTATCTGCGTGACCGGACACGATCCCTGATCCGTCTGGGAGCACCGAGATGTCGTTGACTTCGCTGGCCGTATCGATGCGACCCACCAGCGAACCGTCGTCGAGATTCCAAAACCGAATCGTCTTGTCCGCGGAAGCAGACGCCAGTCGTCCGTCCGGGAGAAACTCCAATTCGCTCACGGTTGCGGAATGCCCTGGGATGGTCAAAGCGACCTGGCCGGTTTTTCGATTAATGAGCCGAATGATGTTGTCGTCACTGGCCAAGGCCAGCAGCGACTGACTTGGACTGGCGGCGACAGCGGTCACAACTCCTGGAGCCGTGATCTCCAGCTTCCGGACATCTCGCGGTCTGCGCCAGAGTTTCACGGTGCGAAAGCCGCCGGAAGCCAGTAAGTCACCCGCTTCATTGAACGCGAGCGATTGAATCAAGTCACGATGAGCAATCCCGGGCAAACCGGCCTTGGAAGCCTGTTGTAGTTCGGCGTCGTTCAGTCGAGTCACCAGTTGGCCGGTCGGTACATGGTAGATGAAGATCTGATTGGCTCGTCCGCAAGCGGCAAACTGACCGTCTCGCGTAATGGCCGTGGCATAGATCGGATTCACGCCGCGCGGCAGTTCTCGCCAGGACTTGGGTGAAATCGCTGCCGTGACCACGCCCGTCGCGCCCTGGTCAATCCACAGCTTCAGCAGCCCAAGTTCTTGCGATGTCAGCGGCTTGGCACCGACATCATTGTCCGCTGGTGGCATTTTCGGTTCGACTTGTTGAGCCGCCACCTTCAGCAGCAAGCTTGCAACACCATTTTTCGCAACAACGGCGGGACCGGATTCACCGCCTTTCAAAATCGTCACGGGCGTTTCGAGAACGAGTTTCCCGTTCGCCTCGGTCGCGTTGTGGCACGCCAAGCAGGCTTTTCGAAAGAGCGGCAGGATTTCGCGCTCAAAATCGACCGGTTCCGTGCGTTGGACATTTGCGACCGGGATTTGTGCGAATCCACGATTCGGCAGAAACAACAAGGTCGCGAACGAACAGGAGATTACGGCGAGTTTACGCATGACCCATCCCCATGGATTTCATCGAACAGAATTGTT
>JAQBZS010001052.1 GCA_027622115.1 Planctomycetota bacterium
TTCGGAACCGTGCCCGCCGCGGGCGGTGACGCCATTCCAGCCAGTCGGCAACGCACCAAGGGCCGGACTCTCGAAGTCGTCTGTCCGATGTGCGAAACCCCCGGCTTCGTGCCGAAGAAGGCGGCGGGCAAAAACGTCCGATGCGCGAACCCGGAATGTCTCGTTCCGGTTTATACGGCTCCTGCTGCGGAGGAAGAGGCCGAAACAACTGAAGCGGTAGCCAAGCCCACCGATAAGAAGTTGCTGATTTATGGCGTGCTGGTCGGCGTCGGGCTCATTGGGGCCGGTGTGGCGTGGTTCGTCGCGAATCAGGAACCCGTGCAGCACGGGCCCATTCCGCAGAAAACATATCAGATGGTCGGAGACGACCCGGACGACAGCAAGTCCACGCCGGAGACTGCCAAGACCGCCAAGGTCGTGAAGGACAATCCCTATCGAAAGCTGCGGCAACAGGCTCTCGCGGACATGCACGAACAGTCTTTCACGCCGGAGGCCGAAGGCAATCGCAGCATGGCCGCGTGTCGGCGCTTGGTGGCGGATGCGTATGCTCGGTCGGACGATTTCGAGAACTCCGCCAAGCAACTTGAGCTGTTGCAGGACAAGCTCCAGACCAGCACGGAATACTTCGAAATCCCGCTGCGTCTCAGCACGTCGCGACGCATGATGGTCGCCAACGACACTGCGGGTGCGCAGTCGGAATTGGACGAGGCACTCAAACTCGTCGCCGGACTGCCGAAGATCGGCCAAGATCGATTGGATGTCGTCATCGACTTGGCCGTGGCACTGGTCGAAATGGGGCAGACTCCACAGGCGCGCAAGATCTTGGAAGCCCACGAGGATCGGAGCATGGATGCTCAACTGGCGGCCTATGCTGCAATCCTCCGCGAACATGAGTATGCGGACCTTCAACGAAAACGTTGGTCGCGCCCCTTGTTTCATTGGCATGGTCCGATGCACAAAGCCGTGACAGTCGCGCTGGTTGCTCGTGGTCACGGAAGTGCGAAGAGTTGGGCGGAAAACAGTCGATCCGTCGCGACAAAGATCGAGTGTTTTCTGGCGTTGGTGGAAACGACGATTCTGGTTTCCGACACCATGCCCGACAGCGAAATTGACCAGATCGCCGGCAGCTTGCCGCCGGAAGGACGAGCGTTATTGCATGCCCGTGTTGCCTTTCGATCTTGGAGTCGGGTCGAGACCGTGAAGCGGCACCTCGATCTGGCCGCTGCGGCGCTGACTCAGGTCAAGCCTCTGCAATCACTCCAACGGACCGATAGCGCTCGGCTAATTGTCGATGCAAAAATCCCGGAATCAACGTCCATCGAAATGGCCGTTCGCGCGGCTGTTGAAATCGGTCGGTTGCAGTACTTCTTGCAACAAAAAGAAGTCGCCTGGAAGACGTTTGAATCCGCGCTGATACTTGCCGCTTCAATGGCACCCGCTTCAAACGTGGCGTTCGCTCTGAGACAAGTCTCCAACACTGCCAAAGCCGACCTTGAGGCGTTCGTCAAAGCGGCCATGAATCTGACGACGGATCAGGACGCCCAAGTGATGGCTCGCCGCTACTTGGAACAATGCAGCCTCATCGCCAACTCCAGCCACAGTCGATACCTGTTGGAAGGACATGTGCTGCTGCATGCGGCCATTCTCGGGTTTCACACCGAGGTGATGGGTATCCTCGAACGAGACCGATACTTCTTGACGAATATCCCAATCGCGTGGGCACGCGTCTTCGAAAAAGTCCAGCGCAAGGACTACATGGAACGGATCGAACGTGATTTCAAGATACCTCGCCGCGAGATGACGGACTTCGAGGCGGTGGAGTTCGCCGCGCTCGGAACCAGTCGCCTGCAATTCGAAAACGCCAAGAAGCTGCTGAATCAAGGCAAGCCTGAAATCGCGAACCTGCGGCGGATGTGGCTCGACGACGTGATCTGTGGACTGTGCGATGAATCGGACTTGCAAGGTCAACCGGTGGCATGGCGCGACGCGTTTTCGCTGATCAAGACCACTGCCGCCCGCAAGTCCGCCGACGATCTCTGGCGCGAGCAGGCCTTCAATCTGCTGGCCATGCGAGCCGCTCGCTACGGCAGCGGTGAGAGTTTTCTCAGGTATCTCAGCGGCCAGAAACTGCCGGCGACACAAGCCGTAGCGGCTCTGCACGGACTGATTGTCGGCTTAAACATCGTGGAACGCCGCGAAGCTGCGCAATTGGATGCTCCGAGTACAAAGGCCGATCCCAAGAAGTCCAAGGAGACACCGGCAGTTGGAGTTGTCCCGGTCGGGTCAGAGTGATCGTCATGCAATTCAACGCACACCGTTGGTTGAGCTTGCTGGATCGCCTGTCGCTGACGGACGACGGTGAGACGTATTCGAAGCTGCTCGCGGCTCACACCGAGTCCGCACGCGTGTATCACAATCACGAGCACATCGCGGACTGTTTGCAACAGCTTGATCTGCTGTTAGCCGCCTCGGAATCGGAACGCGTTCCGTTCACCGACTCCGCAGCCCCGCACGAAGTCGAGATTGCGATTTGGTTTCATGACGCGGTCTACGATCCACGTGCCGCCGACAACGAACGACGGAGCGCGGATTGGGCCGGAAGCTTTCTACGAGACGCAGGCATGGCTGAAGAAGGCATCGATCGCGTGGAAGCCGACATCATGGCCACGCGGCATTCCGATCCCCCAAAAGACGTCGCGGAACAAATCATCGTGGACATCGACCTCTCAATCTTGGGTCGCGCGGAAGACGAATACGACCGCTACGAGGATCGAATTCGCCGGGAATACGCCTTCGTCCCCGACGCTGTGTTTTGTGGCCGTCGATCCGAAATCTTGCAGTCGTTTCTCGATCGATCGCGGATCTTTACGACGCCGTTTTTTGCGAATCGCTTTGAAACCGAAGCCCGACGAAATCTGAAGCGATCGATTCAGAATCTGTCGCGCTAACCTGAAGCCTTTACCGATGCGAATCCTCATCACGGCCGGTCCGACGCGCGAATACATCGACGACGTCCGCTTCCTTTCGAACGCCAGCAGTGGCCGCATGGGATACGCCCTCGCGGAC
>JAQBZS010001053.1 GCA_027622115.1 Planctomycetota bacterium
CGCCCGAGCTGGATCTGCTCCGCCTGCTCGGCCTGTTCGACCGCCCGATCAGCGACGGCGAGTTCCAGGCCCTGACCGCGGCCCCGCCAATCCCCGGCCTGACAGATCGACTGCTCGCGGAGGTGCCTCCCGTACAACGGACTTTCCAGTCCGTTGAATTACAGACTGACACCGGTCCCGACGGACTGGAAAGTCCGTCGTACCGTTCGTTCCTCGACCGACTCCGCAACCTGAACCTGGTCGCCGCCATGAGCCACCACGTGCCGAACGAAATCGACGCCCACCCGCTGATCCGCGAGTACTTTGCCGAAAGGATGAAGGATGAAGGCGGAAGGATGAAAGCAATGGACAATTCATCCTTCATCCTTCCGCCTTCATCCTTCAAAGAAGCCCACCGTCGCCTGTACGAGCACCTCAAACAGTCCGCCCCCGAACTGCCCGACAACCTCAACGACATGATGCCGCTGTATCACGCCGTGGCGCATGGGTACAGATGTGACTCGCATCAAGATGCTCTTGATTCGGTGTATCGAGGTCGCATCCTTCGTTACTCCGGTTATGCAACGCGTTGCCTCGGCCTTGTCGGTCAATCGCTCGCAACGCTTTCAGCATTCTTTTCCACTGGCTGGGATGCTCCCACCGACAATCTGGACCAAGCCGGTAAGTTTTTTGTGCTGAATCAATCAGCTCTCTTTCTCCGCATCTTCTTGAGATACGACGACTCGTCTAGGCTTCTCAGGATCAGCCTGAAAGAGAGCATGAGGGCCGAACATTATGAAGAGGCCGCCCGTGCCGCTGCGAATCTAAACCGAATTGCTCTAACAAAAGGGAACGACGAATTGGCTTTGGAATATGCTGGCTCGTGTGTGGAACTGGCGGAGCAGGCTGAACAAAGCCGACAGCACTTATGGCGATTGGATTATCGATTGCGCGCTTTGGTAGGCCATGCAAGATACTTGGAGTCTTTAGGAAACACCGACAAGGGGGGGCTGATGGCCGAAGCGCGATCGATCGCAACGATCGGACAGGTCAGGATTAGAGACAACTGGTAGGACGCCGCCAACTGCAGTATCCCCTGCTCTACTCGGTGCAGGGCTACATGTACTGCGAGTTGCTTCTGGAAGAGTTTCGGTTTTCAGACAAGTAGGCCGGATCAAGCGGCTCCGGAACTGCTCGCCCGCGCCGACCGCGACCTGTCCGAAGCCGAAACGATTGCCGAGCGTGGTTCGATGCTCATCTTCCAAATCGGAGCCGCCCTGGAACGCACGCGGCTGTTTCTCACGCTGGCTCAGGCCGGCCAAAGGAGCCACAGATTCACGCAGATGGACACAGATCAAACTCGGCCTGATCCGTGTCCATCCGCGTCCATCTGCGGCGGTTCCCTCCCCGACAATGGCGAGAAACCGTGGATTGAGCAGGCACGCGAGAAGCCCTACGAACCGCACGTCCCCGGCTGGGACGACTGGGAACCGCCCGCCTACACCGGCGTCTTCCAAGCGGGCGACATCGGCGGCTACCACTGCCGCAACGACGAAATCGATCGTTTGCACGCTGAAATCGATGCGCTGGACCGCGAACAGTGACTGGATTGGTGGCCACGAAAAACACAAAGAGACACGAAAAGAATTCTCTTTGTGGCTTCTTGTGATTTTTGTGGCCATTCCGTCCGAGACCGCGATCTGTCCGAAGCCGAAACTTCCCTGTGGATGCTGTTGAAGTATTCGGAAGACAACTCGTAAAGCAGACCGACTCAGGCGGCCACCCGTTTTCGCCATCAATACCGGAAGTATTCTTGATCGCGGTGACTACTGCGAGATCCTGCTCGGCTATTTCAGATGGATCATCAACACCGCGAGATCGGCGGGAGTGATGCCACTGATGCGTCCGGCGTGGTCGAGATTCCGTGGGCGGATTCGCGCCAGCTTTTCCTTCGCCTCCATCCGCAATTGCGGGATCGATTGGTAATTGAACGTGTCGGGAATATGCACCGACTTGACGTTCTCCAATCGCTCAATCGCCGACGTCTGGCGACGGATGTAGCCTGCGTACTTCGCTTCGATCTCGACCTGCTTGGCGGACAACGGTGCGAGTTCCAATTCGGCCGCTGCCGCGGAAACCTCGCAGACTTGCGGCCATTCGATTTCCGGACGTCGCAACCACTCGTCCAGCGTCTGACCGTGATGCCGCTCGGTGCGGATCAACTCCAGGCCACGTTCGACTGCGGAATTGTGTTGCTGGAAACGCTGCCAGCGTTCATCGCTCACGAGCCCCACTTCGCGACCAATGGGAGTCAATCGCCGATCGGCATTGTCGTGACGCAGCAGCAAGCGGTATTCGGCTCGCGATGTAAACATGCGATAGGGCTCGTCCACGCCCTTCGTCACCAAGTCGTCGATCAACACGCCGAGATACGCTTGATTCCGATCCAAGACCAGCGGCGGGCGACTCGCCAGTTTCAGAGCCGCGTTCAATCCGGCCAACAGCCCCTGTCCGGCCGCTTCTTCGTAGCCGGTCGTACCGTTGAGCTGACCCGCGAAATACAGGCCCTCGACCAGCTTGGTCTCCATCGACGCATGCAGTTGTGTCGGCGTGGCGAAGTCGTACTCAACCGCGTAGCCGTAGCGCATGACTTCGGCGTGCTCCAGCCCCTTGATCGAGCGGATGACTAAGTCCTGCACGTCGCGCGGGAGGCTGGTGGAGATGCCGTTGCAGTAATACTCGCGCGTGTTGCGGCCTTCGGGTTCGAGGAAGATGTGGTGCGATGACTTATCCGCGAACCGCACGACCTTGTCTTCAATCGAAGGGCAATAGCGCGGTCCCGTCGAACCGATCTGCCCGCTGTACATCGGCGCGCGGCTGAGATTCCGACGGATCAGTTCGTGAACCGCTTCGTTGGTCTCGGTGAGATGGCAAAACAGTTGCGGCTCGGTGATCGAATCGGTGAGAAACGAAAACGGCTGCGGATTTTCGTCGCCGGGCTGTTCTTCCAGGACCGAGAAATCAATCGTGCGACCGTTGAGTCTCGGCGGCGTACCGGCCTTGACTCGCTGCAATTCG
>JAQBZS010001054.1 GCA_027622115.1 Planctomycetota bacterium
CCAAGCCATTGCCCGAGTCCGAAGTGGCGGAAGTTCGTGATGAGTCTCACGTTGGTGGACTTTCAGCCCGAGATCTCCGCGAGGCGATCGATTCACCGCAAGGATGTCTGTCTCGGCTTCAGCGAGAAATCCTGCACCATCTGGCCGATGGACACAGTGTGGCGGAAACGTCCGACCGGCTGGACCTCGCGCCTCAGCGAGTCAGCCAAGAGAAATACCGCGCGATTCGAATGCTCCGCGAGCAATTGGTGTCGGAGTAACAACGCCAAGCCGCAGGCAGGTCAGATTGCGGTAGCGGCGTGAAAGTCGTTGATCGCTCGTCTCAATTCGTCTCGTCACGGTTGGTGAATCTGTGCTAAGAGATGCTGCCTTTTATCAAGGATGAGACATGGCAACTCCCTTCGAACTGACGACGTACGCCAACCGGCACTTTTCCAACATCTCCGACCGCATCGATCGAGAACATGCTGCGGAAACCGCGCTGGTTCGCGAGTTCTTTCGGATCCGCCCGGCGGAGTATTTCGTCGATGTCGGCGCGAACGATCCCCAATGGCTGTCGCAGAGTTGGCACTTGGAACAGCACGGTTGGCGGGGACTGCTGGTCGAACCCGTACCCGAACTTTGCGTGCGACTGCGAAAGGAACGACCCGCATCCACGGTGATCCAGGCCGCGTGTTGCGCCGACGAAGGGGCTGGCGAAGCGGAATTCTTCGTGGCCCACGACTTGGATAAGTCTACCCTGCAGCCGGATTTGATCGACTTCAACACGACGTTGCATCGCACCATCCGAGTGAGGCTCGGAACCTTGAACGAGTTGTTGCGAGAAGCCGATCTGCCCCGCGTCGATTTTGTGTCGATCGATGTCGAGGGGCTGCAACTGGACGTCTTGCGCGGCTTCGATCTGGCAGCTCATCGTCCGCGGTTGGTCTTGATCGAAGACCATCTGACCGATTTGAAAACACACCGCTCTCTGGTGTCGGGCGGATATCGGTTGGTGAAACGCACCGGATTGAACAGTTGGTATATTCCGGCGAACGAGACATTCGAACTCACGACACGCTCCGAGCGATTCGACCTATGGAAGAAAGTCTGGTTGCGGACCCCAGCCCGCAAATTGAAATTCGCACTGCGAAGACGGCGAGCGGCTGCGTGAATCGCGGCCCGGCGATCAGGAATCAACGGGATCTTGAGACACGTCACTCTTCGCTCATCCCGTGCGCGATTTTGCCGGCAGGACACGTTTATGAATAACTCCACAAAGTCGACCGGAACAAGCTCTGCGCAGTTCCGGCATGGGCGTGCCGGAACTTTGGGGAAGTTGATTCTGCTCGCGTTCTAGCGGTAGTCCTCGCCATTCAAACTGTTCACAACCGATGCGAGCCATGTTTCCAGTTGGCTCTTCATGGTGGCGACGCGTTTTTCTTGGCCGGATTGCATGTCCTTGGATTCCGCACGGTCTTGTGCCAGGTCGTATAACTCCCATTTGACATCGCCACCCCTTCCAGCAACGCGGTGCAACTTCCAATCGCCATCGATCAGGGCCGAGTGGCCGGGGAATTGGTCCGTTGGATACTTTTTGCTCGGAAGTTTGGCCGCGTTCTTGCTGGACTCGTGCGGTTCCAGATCTCCGCCCGCTTCTTGAGCCGCCAACAAATCGCTCATCCATTTGGCGGACGGAGTGCTGATGCCGCCGACTGGATAATCCCAGAATCCCATTGGCTTGGTTCGAGTTTGATCACCGGTTGCTTCGATCAGTGACACCAGGCTCACGCCGTCGAGCGGTGCTTGTTTTTGCAGTTTGACACCGGCGATTTCGAGCAGCGTGGGGTAGATGTCGCACGTGTTGCATCGCATCTTTGTGATTCGCGGTAGCTTGATCTTGGCGGGCCATTCCAAAATGGCTGGAACCTGCAAGCCTCCGTCGTAAACCTTGCCTTTATTGCCACGAAGCCCGCCGGTTGAACCGACTTTCGGCAACGCGCCATTGTCGCTGCAATACCACAAGACGGTGTTGGCTTTGATGCCGAGCTTGTCGATGTGGCTGCGTAGTTTTCCAAACGCTCGATCCATGCCGGTGACTTCGCCGTAGCAATGTTGCAGTCGTTCGGGTTGGTCGGCATAGAGTTTCCGGTCCTGCTCAACGGCGCGATGCGGGCTGTGAGGCGAGCCGAACCAGACCACCGCCAAGAACGGACTACCGGCTTTTGCTTGGTTGCTCATCCAATCGATGGCAGCGTCCGTGGCGACGATCGAGCTTTCGCCTTTCGTCCGAACCGCCTTGCCATGATGACTCAGGATGGCGTCGTTGTCGTAGAAATTCGGAGCACTAAGCCATTCGTCGAAACCATTCTTGCCCGGATGAGCGGGGCTGTTCTTTCGCACGGAACCCAAATGCCACTTGCCGAAATGAGCGGTCTTATATCCCACCGTCTTGAGAGCCTCGGCGACGGTCGTTTCTTGCGGTCGCATGGGATAGCCCCACTTGAACACACCCATCCGATTCGGGTGTCGCCCGGTCATCACGCTCGCGCGGGTGGGTGAGCAAACCGGGGCGGCCGCGTAGAAGCGATCGAAGCGTAGACCGGCGGAGGCAGCGGCATCGAAGTTCGGCGTCTTCAAGGTGGGATGGCCGTTGTAAGCCATGTCTCCCCAGCCTTGGTCGTCAGCCATGACCAGCACGATGTTGGGTCTCGCTGTCGATTCCGCAGCAAACGATTGCAACGATGCTTCGGCGGAAAGGACCGAGGAAACGAATGCAATCGTCGTCGTCAGATGGAAGCTGGGCCGAGCAGGGATCTTCATTGTCGTGTCTCTCATCTTCGGGGTGAGCATTGTGGAAACGGCAGCGGAAAATCGACAACGAACCCGAAGCGCAAGCGAGGAAAGAGTGCTCGACGTTCCGAATTCCTCGCTTGCGCTTCGGGTTACTGTTGCATCCAGGAACGGAGGAGCCCTTTGATTTGAACTGTACCCGGCGCTCAACAGTGTCGCCACGATCGAAAAGAACGTCTGCACCGTCGAAGATCCGGTGGAATTCACCTCGATCTGATC
>JAQBZS010001055.1 GCA_027622115.1 Planctomycetota bacterium
CCATGACGATCAAAAATCAAAAATCCCCAAATTCAATCCAACACCCAAGTATCCTTGCTTCCACCGCCTTGGGAGGAATTGACGACCAACGATCCTCGCCGTAACGCGACCCGCGTTAGGCCGCCGGAGACGACGTTGATTTCGTCTCCGAATAAGACGTAGGGCCGCAGATCGACATGCCGACCTTCGAAGTGCGTGCCGTCGATCAGCGTGGGAACGCGCGAAAGCGACAGCGTGGGTTGGGCGATGTAGTTGCGAGGATTGTCGACGATCAGCTTGGCGAATTCGGCTTGTTCTTCGGGTGTGGAATGCGGGCCGACCAGCATTCCATAGCCGCCCGCTTCATTGGCAGCCTTCACCACCAAACGGTCGAGATTCGACAACACGTAGTCACGGTGCTCGTCATCGACGCAGACGTAAGTCGGCACGTTGGGCAGGATCGGGGCCTCGTCCAAGTAGTAGCGGATGATGGCCGGGACGAACGCGTAGATGACCTTGTCGTCCGCGATTCCGGTGCCCGGCGCGTTGGCCAATGCCACGTGGCCTCGCCGATAAGCGTCCATCAAACCCGGAACGCCCAGCATCGAATCCGCTCGAAACGCCAGCGGGTCCAAGAAGTCGTCATCGATCCTTCGATAAATCACATCGACTCGCCGATGACCTCGCGTGGTGCGCAAGTACACAACTCCGTCGATCACTCGCAGGTCTCGACCTTCGACGAGTTCAATGCCCATCTGCTGCGCGAGAAACACGTGCTCGTAATATGCCGAGTTGTAGATGCCCGGTGTCAGCAGCACGACAACCGGTGACGCGATGTCTTGAGGCGACAGTCGACGCAGAGTTTCCAACAGGCGGCACGAATAGTCGCTCACCGGTCGCACTTTCGACGCGGAAAATACCTTGGGAAAGCACCGTTTCATCAACGCACGGTTCTGCAACATGTACGACACGCCGGACGGGCAACGCATGTTGTCTTCGAGAACGTAGATTGTGCCGTCGTCGTGGCGAACGAGATCCGTGCCGGTGATGTGACACCAGACTCCGCGGGGCGGCTTCAATCGCACGCAGTTGGGGCGAAAACACTTGGCGTTGTCGATGATGTCTCGGGGGACCACGCCGTCCCGCACGATTTCCTGTTCGTGATAGATGTCGTGGATGAACATGTTGAGCGCGGCGATCCGCTGCTTCAGACCATGCTCGATGTGCTCCCACTCGGCGGCGGCCACGATTCTGGGAATGATGTCGAACGGAAAAATGCGTTCGGTGCCTTTGTCGTCGCCATAAACGGTGAATGTGATGCCTTTTCGCAGCAGCAACTTCTCCAAGTCCGCTTGACGCCGCTCCAACTCGCCCGGCTTCAGACCGTTGATCAATTCGACCAGCAGTCGAGCTTCGGGGCGAGGAGTTCCGACAGACGCAAACAACTCGTCGAAGAACGCGCCGGGGTCGTAACCGTGCAACGTCAGTTCGTCTGCCGGCCGGTCGATTCGCATGCCGTGCCCGAGTTGCCGGGACTGATGTCGCTGAATGGCATGAGCGGTGGCACTCAATCTCGTTTGCGAGAACGTCGGTCGGCGAATTCGATCACTCGTGTGACGCGGCATAACGAGGTTCTTCGTATGATCTCACCGGTGTCCGCCGATTTCGGCAAAAGGCTCGGGGTCGAAAACTTTTCGATTTCGCTCCGTGACTTCGCTCAAGCGTTGATTCACTTGCGAGAATTCGTTTTGTGGAGACAGGCGCATCACTGCGCGGCCTACAAGTCTTTCGGTCGAACGGGCAATTCACCTCCGAGCTTTCTTCGTGACTCGCGTTCAGCGCTGGGTAGCGGCTGTTGAAATCCGGCACAGTTCGCCTATTCTGCCTCGTCCTCGATCACCGAATGCGTGAGGAACACGTGATGACTCGAATCGCTCCCAGCCTGACACAACTGCTCGCCATCGCCGCGACACTCATCGTGTGCCAAGCCTCGCGGGCTCAAGTGGGCGGCGTGTTCATCGATGCCAAGGGGCTCTTGAACGACTCGGCGAAACTGACGCCGGAAGAGCGATTGCGGGTGTTTGGCCAGAATCCGCTGCCCGCGGGATCACCTGCCGTGGCGACCGGAAATTCAACTCGGCGAGTGTCGTTGAAGCGGCTGCAAGCGACGTTGCGACAACATCACGAAGCGGGTGCTCCCTCGCCGGCTGAAGCCAAGTTTCTCGCCGGTCTGGTGGACATCGAGTTCCTCGTGTTCGACCCCGACGAACGGGACGTGATTTTGATCGGGCCGGCCGAGAACTGGAGACGGTCCGAGACCGGCGAGGTGGTCGGAACGAAAACGGGCCGACCGATCCTGCAACTGGATGACTTCATCGAGGGGCTGCGATTCGCCTTCGCCGAGAAACCGGTCGCGCCGTTCATTGGTTGTTCAATCGACCCGACGCCCGACGGCTTACAACGGCATGCCACATTCGTTCGCGGGCTGCGCGGCATGGATCGAACTCGGCTGCCTCAAATCTTCGCCGGCATGGAACAGGCGATGGGCATGCAGCAAATCCGAGTCTTCGGCGTGCGGCAGGACAGCCCGTTCGCCATGAAGTTGGTGGCGGCGGATTACCGGCTGAAACGGATCGCCATGGGTCACGATCCCGCCCCCGTGCGAGGCTTCACGAATTTCTTGGATCTGAAAGCTCGTCGATTCAAGGGTGGCGTGCAACCGCAACATCGTTGGTGGTTGGTGCCGGAATTCGACGCGATCAACCACTCGCCCGATGGATTGGCGTTCGAATTTGTCGGGGCGGGGCTCAAAGTTCAAACCGCGCCCACATCTGCGGGAGCCGCAGCGGCCAGTCCCACCGCCAAACAGTTTTCAGAAGCGACCACCAAGCTCTTACCGCAAATCGCCCAGAAGCTGCCGATCTTCGCGGAAGTGCAGAATCTTGCGTTGCTGAGTGTGGTGGCGGAACTGATTGCGCAAAAAGCGTTCGATCCGAAAGCCGCCCAGCAGACGTGGGATCCCGACTATTTCCTCGATGCGGAGAAGTGCAAGACGCCGAGCGTGGCAG
>JAQBZS010001056.1 GCA_027622115.1 Planctomycetota bacterium
TCCACATAACGCAGCACCGTCAGAGAGTGTTCATCGGACTGCACAGGAAACGCTTTGAATCGCCCATGCCAGACATGCCCGCTGCCTTTGTAGGGCCGGTGCTTCGGTGGTCACGACCAAGGTGGCGAACGCGACGTCGCTTCACTGCTCCGGTCCGACACACCGACGCAGCTTGCAGAACTTCTGCCGCCGTTCCTCGGACACAATTGTTTGCCGCGTTCTGCCCAACCGTGCTACGGTTCTCTTCGATGTCAACTGCTCACAAAACGCACATCGTGACTTCCCTCAATCGTAAAGGTGGTGTTGGCAAGACACATTTGTGCTGGCTCGTTGCATCCGTCTGCCAGGAACGCGGCTTACGCTGTCTAGTCCTGGACCTCGATCCACAAGCCAATTTCACCAGCAGCCTTTGTACCGACCACACTGGCCCCACGATCGATCGCCTGTTTGATCCGGCTTGCGACCCCGAGATGCGAACACTCATTAGAAATACCATTTACTCTTTCATCGACGTCGTACCCGCATCGCCTCATCTTGAACGGTTCAATATCACAGATCAGAAACTATGGAAATCCGGTGATCTGCAGTTTTCGCTGGCCGAAGCGTTGCAGGATGTTGCGGGTGATTACGACTACATCCTCTGCGATTGTCCGCCGAGCCTGTCGCTGGTGAGCTACGCGGCCCTCTGCGCCTCAGACTTCGTGATGATTCCCATGGAAGCCGCCCGTTGGGGCGCGCTCGGCACGCAACACATCATTGCCGCCGTCGATGACGTCCGCAGTCGCTTCAACAGCCGGTTGCAATTACTCGGTTATGTCGTATCCCGCTACAAGAAACGCCGGGCCTACCAGCAGACGTATCTCGGCCAACTGCGTCAGCATTTTGGTGACGATGCTTTTGATACCGTCATTCCTGATCTGGCCGCCTTCGAGAAATCCGTCACCGATCGCATTCCCATTACGCTCCATTCCCCTACTTCCCATGCCGCGACCATCGCCCGGCAATTCTTCGACGAGTTCGCCGAACGCTCGCAAAGGCTCTCGCGAGTCGGCAAAACACACGGCCGACGAAGCATTCGCCAGCCAGCCGGAACAAATCTTTGAAGATGCTCATCGCTCCCTGTCGCCCGAACAAGCCGGCCGACGCCGTCTCACCGGCGCGTTTCTGATCGACATCGATCGGATCGAAGCCGACCCGCAGCAGCCCCGCAAGAAAATCGATCCCACCTACCTCAACGAACTCAGTTCGTCGGTCAAACGCCTGGGCATCCTGCAGCCGATCACTGTCCGCTTTGTCGACGAGAGTCAAAAGTACCGCATCATCGCCGGCGAATGCCGCTACACGGCAGCCAAAGCGGCCGGTCTCCGAGAAATCCCCTGTTGGGTGAAGACTCCCAAAGGCGAACAAATCCTGCTCGAACAGATTGTCGAAAACTGGCAACGCTCGAACCTGCAGCCGTTTGAATTGGCAGATTCACTGGCCCAGCTCCGCGACAGCAACGGGCTCACTCAACGACAACTCAGCCGGGAAGTCGGCAAATCAGAAGGCGAAGTCAGCAAACTGCTGGCACTCCTGGATCTCGCTCCTGATGTACAGCAGTTGGCCCGCGACAATCCCAGCGGCCGCATCACCAAACGCCACCTCTATCCGCTGCTGCGGCTCGATGCGAAACAGCAATTGCGAATCGCTCACCGCATTCTGGAGCAGGATCTCACCGTGGGCGATATGGAACGCCTGATCGAAAGCTTCCTCGTCGTCAAAGAGCCCGCCACGCGGCGCGGGGCTCCCGTCACCCGCCGCAAATACACGAGCAAGAATGGATCGGTGCTGTTGACGTTTCGTAAGCAGGACGTCACCGACGACGACTGCCTGGCCGTCTTGAAAGACGCCATCGCGCAAATCAAGGAACAGGTCGGTGAGCCGTCCGACTTCATGTAGTGTGCCGGTGAATTCCAGCAGGAGTTCCGCTTACCAATGCCAAGCTCAACCGAGTTTCCCGGGGAAAGTCGCTGACTGGTACGCCGCCCTCACTCGGCCCGTTCCTCCCCTGTTCACATTTCGTGCTCAGAGACTGCTTGCCTCAATTCATCGTGGGCTGCGATACTGCCCGGCGTTAGTAGATGAACACGACACCTCTCCAGAATCGGCAGCGCCGAGGATTTGTTGCCGGCCGTTTCGGCAGGGCGCAATTGTCCCTTGTCGAACATGCTCTCTGCCCCCTCGACAGTGCAGTGACGCTCCAGCCAAACTTCGTTCACGAGACGAGCTACTTCTTTACCGATCGCAATCGGAACCGCAAACAGGCCCACGTGCGGATCGGCGGCCTCGACGGACTGTCGCCGCATGACGAATTCTATCTCTGGGGACTCCTCTCTCTGGCACTGACTCAATCCGATCCGCGGCCGGACTTCCTGGCCACACCCTATTACTGTCTCAAGCACCTCGGAATCATTACGGCCGAGAAGAGAGGGGGCCGTGAATTCGAGTTGTTTCGGGCCGCGATCAAGCGTCTGGCGGGAATCCGTTACCAGAACGATCGCTTTTATGACCCGATTCGCGGAGAACACCGCGCCGTCAGTTGCGGCTTTCTGAACTACAGCCTGCCACTCGATCCAGACACGCCCAGCTCGGCATCCTCGACCCGAGCCTGGCGGTTCGCCTGGGATCCCATCTTCTTCGAACTGGCCCAGGCCACAGGTGGCGCTCTGTCGTTCGATCTATTGCTTTACAGAAAGCTGGACCCCGCCACGCGGCGGTTGTACCTGTTTCTTAAGAAGCAATTCTGGCGCAAAGAGGAAACCGGCGTGCTGGACCTGCACGATCTCGCGCTGCAAGTGCTGGGTTTCTCAGCGTCCATCGAGACGTCTCACCTCAAACGCAAAGTCGCCCGATGTATCGACCAACTCATCGGCGTCGAGTTTCTGCAACTCCCATCCGACAGCAAGCGGACGCGTGACCTGTTCGTCAAGAAAGGCAAATCGGTTTACACCATTCGGCTGCATCGCGGTCCGGCCTTCAACACGGTTTCCTTTCCCAACACAACG
>JAQBZS010001057.1 GCA_027622115.1 Planctomycetota bacterium
AGGCAATGGCATGACCCGTGCATTTTTACTACTGACTTTTTTCGCTCTGTCCTCGATCGCGATCGCCCAACCGGCTCCCGCACCGAAGGCTCCGGTTCCCGCACCCAAGCAACCGACCAACGACGAGATCGCGCCGGAATTGCGGCGAGTCTACATTCCGATCGATCAACTCGACGCGATCTTCGATCGAGACAAACAAGGCGTCGTGTTGTCTCGGGACGAGTTTCGGCGGCTTTACATGGCTGCAAAAGAAGCGGACCGCTTGAACCCGCTGCCGCCGCAAACCTTGGTGTTCGCCAAGGCCGATTACGCCGCTCGGATCTCCGGGCAGCATTTGCTCATCACGGCCAAGCTGCATTTCACGCAATTCGTCAATGGCTACCGCATGCTGCGGTTGCCGCTGCGAGGGCTGTCCGTCGAAAAGGCAATGCTTGACGAAGGGCCGGCTCAAATCGGCAGGAACGCCCGTGATACCAGCATCCTCGAATTGATGAACGATGCCATTGGCGATCACGTGCTGACGCTCGACCTGTCCGCTCCGTTGGCGGCCGTCGGCAGCGATAAGGTTTCGGCGTTCGGGTTGCCGAATATCCCCGTGGCTCAACTCTCGCTCACGTTGCCGGCGGGGAAACATCTGATTGCGAATTCCGTGGGACTGCAACGACAGGCGACCGTCGATCAACCGGCAAACTACGTTGTGTCGCTGGGCGGCAAGACGGAACTCACTTTGCGAATCACGGAACGAGGCGATCAGCAAGTCACCGATTCGCTGGTGTTCGCCAACACCGATTTCGTGGTGGACGTCGCGCCGGGTGAAATCACTTGGCAAGCAAAGACACAGTTGAACGTGTACGGCAAGCCGCTCGATCGGCTGGTGTTTTCCGTGCCGAATTCGTTGGAGATCGCGGACGTTGCGTCGACCGGTCAAGAACTCGCCGATGCCAAGCACGGGCCGCGGACGGACATCACCATCGATTACCGGCAGCCGTTTCAGGACGCTCGCGAAATCACGTTCAAGGGCATCACGTCACCGGGCGAAGAGGGGCGTTGGTCGGTGCCCGATCTCAAGCTGGCGAATGTCACGTCGCACACCAGCCGGATCGTCGTGCGGCATCCGCTGGGAACTAGGTTGCGAAGCGTGGCCGAGACCGGTGTGCGGACGGCGGAAGTCACGCCGCGCAATCGGGCTCCGCTGCCCGCCGAGCGGAATCTCGGGGCGCGGGTCTTCGAAGCCTGGCAGGAAGACTTCGTGTTGACCTTCGAAACCCAGCCGAAGGAACGCGAAATCCTGGCCAAGATCGATTCGGTGTTGAATGTCCGGCAGAGCAATGTCGAACTGACTTCGCAGATCACTTTGGCCACGCTGTACGCGCCGTTGTTCGAATTCGAAGTGCAATTGCCGGCGGATTGGACGGTCGAATCCGTGCTGTCCGGCGGGCAACGACTCGAATGGCGATTGGTGCCTCGGCAGGCGGGGTCGCATTCCGTCCGAATCGAACTGCCACAACCGCTCGAACCGCAGCAGACGCGCGAACTCACGTTGAAAGCAAATCGGATCATCGAGAATTGGGACGCAGACGCGGTGGATCGGCCAGCGGAATTTCCGTTGCCCGAGATCCTGTTGCCCGACGCGGGCGTGTCCGACGGCTCGTATCGGCTGCGAGCCGACGAAGATCTGGACGTGGTGGCTCTGGATGTGCGAGGGCTCGACCCGATGTCTCACGGAGCGCATGGCGAGCGGGCGGCGTATCGATATCAGGACTCACGGTTCTCGGCACGCATTGAAGTCAGTCGCAAGCCATCATCGATCACGACGGAATGCTTGGTGCATACTCGACTGGATCAAGAAGGGCTGCGGAGCCACATCGAATGCGCCGTGGACTTGCAGGGCGGCGGGTTGCGGAACTTGGAAGTGGCCGTGTCCGCGGCGGTCGGCGATCGAGCCCGTTTTTCGGTGGCGAGCGGCATTCAAATCGTGGAGCAGAAATTTGACCGCGAGATCGAGATCGACGGGCACTCATACCGCGTGTGGAAGCTGCGCTTCGATCGGCGACTCACCGGACGGCATGTGCTGATCACCGACGTTGAAGTGGCTCGACCGACGGACGGAGCGATTGATGCACCCAAGCTGCGAGTCCTCACGGCCGAACGCGAAAGCGGTTTCGTCGTCATCGAGGCTTCCGGCGATCAGCAGTTGACGATTACCGCCCGAGACCATCGTGACCGCGAACTACCGGAAGTCGACCAAGTGGATGTGATCGGCAGCGAAGTCGATTATCAGCCTCAAGAGCGAATCGTGGCGACGTACCGTTTCGTCAACGGGCAGTATTCGGTGACGCTCGGCGAAACGCGGTTTGAAAAATCCAACGTGCCGACGGCCGTGTGTCATTCGCTGGCAATCAAGAGCGTACTGGCCAAGAACGGTGACATTCAGAATCGAGCCGTGGCTGAGTTCTCGGCGATCGGTGTGCAGGGGATTCGAGTGCAACTGCCGGACGATGCCACGTTGTGGTCCACGTTGTTGGACGGGTCGCCGGTGGTGGTGCGAAAGTTGGACGGCAAGTATCTGGTGCCGCTGTCCGGAGGAGATTCGGAATCGGTGCGAACGCTGGCGCTGTTTTATCGCTCGCAATTGGCCGATCGCATGGAAGGTCGAGGGAGCATCGAACAGGCTCCGCCGCGACTTGCCGTGGACGTTGGCGGCGACGAACAGCCGCTGGAAGTGCTCGATCAAAGCTGGACGATGGATTATCCCCGCGACGTGCATCTGACGAGCAGCAGTGGGCGATTCGAACCTGTGTCGCCGTTGGTCCGCACGGACTTGCTGAGTTTTTTTCAGCAGTCGCTGAGCATTCCGACGGCCGCGCGAGCCACGAATACGGGGATTGGTCTCGCACTGATCGTTGCAGTGGTGCTGGCGTTTTGGGCGTGTTTCCGCAAGTGGCGGGTTAAGGGTGTGGTTGCGCTCACTGTGTTGGGAGGAGTCGCCGGTCTTAGTTTTGTGGTGATGCTTGCCACGCAAGGTCCTACTGATCTT
>JAQBZS010001058.1 GCA_027622115.1 Planctomycetota bacterium
TGAACTTTGAACCGCCCGACCCCCAGCCCTTCGCCGTTCCGCCATCGATCCACACGAACGGCTTAGCCGCCTCGGCAACGGCGATGATCCAATGACGGTTGTTTTTGAAAGCGTGTGAACGAAACAAGGCACGGTTGTAACACCGTGCCTTGTTCGAATTCGCGAGTCTCAAATCGATCGATCAGACAAGTTCTTTAATCGGGTCCAAGTGATCGAGGATGTACTGCGGTCGACCGGCAGGATCGATGAACTGCGTCGTATGCAGATCGATGCCCATGTTGTGATACAGCGTCGCATGGACTTCCTGGTAATCGATCGGGCGTTTTTCGGCGATCTCGCCTCGACGGCTCGATTGGCCGACGGCTTGCCCGCCTCGAATACCGCCGCCCGCCATGAATGCCATCGACAATCGCGGCCAGTGGTCGCGACCGGCGTTGCCGTTGACTCGCGGCGTACGCCCGAACTCGCCCCACAGTACGATGGACACGTCGTCCAACATTCCTTGAGCGGACAAATCTTCAATCAAAGCACTCATCGCCTGATCGAGCTGCGGCAGGTTGCGATCACGCAACGTCTTGAAGTTGTTGCCGTGCGTGTCCCAGCCGCCGAAGCTGTTCATCGTGATGACGCGAACTCCGGCTTGGATCAGTCGACGAGCCGTCAACAGGGTCGAACCGCCCTTGCCGTATCTCTCGACGGTTCTCGGGTCTTCCCGCTTTAGGTCGAGCGCATCGGCCACGCGGCCCGACGTGACGACTTCGATCGCGGTTTTCGTGAAATCGTCGAGCGCGTTCATTTCGCCGCTGGCATCCACGTCGCGGCGGATTCGATCGAGCGAACTCAGCAACGAGGATCGATCGGAGAGCCGATCCGATGTCAGCGAGCGTTCCATTCGAAGATTGCTCAGCGCCGCGCCTCGTCCGTTTGGCGTGAAGGGCTGGAAGGTCGGGCCGAGATAACCGGCCGAACCGCCGCTGTAGGAAACGAACGGCGGAGCACCTTCAATCGACCCTTGAAGTTTGCTGATCACGCTCCCGGTCGCAGGCCGACCGCCGAGCGATTCCAAGCTCTTCCTGTTGTAGCCGGATTGGGTTTGCACGTTGTCGTGGCCCGAGTTGGAGCCAACCAACGATCGGATGACCGCGAATTTGTCGCCCATCGAAGCCAGCATCGGCATGTGTTCGCAGATGTCGAGGCCCGGCGCGCTCGTGGCAACCGGCATAAACTCGCCGCGGTATTCGACGGGAGCCTCCGGCTTCAGATCGAACATATCCGTGTGCGAGGGACCGCCCTGCAAGTGGATGTTGATAATCGCCTTTTGAGAAGACCCGATGCCCGCCTGCGATTCCGCTCGCAACACGTCGGCGAAAGTCAGCCCGCCGATTCCAACCGCACCAAGCCTCAAAAAGCCACGCCGTGAAACTCTGTCGCAGAATGAGCCCGATTGAGTGCCATTGATCGTCAGCATCGGTGGTCCTTTGGTTTGAGGGAAAATGATTGCCGGAAGCCGGTGGTTCATGTTCAAGATCGCGCAGCCGACCATTGTCTCTAGATTCTGCTTCAAATCAAGGTCGGCTTATGCGTCCGCCAAAATAATTCATGCTCGGGCGTAAGCCCAATGGTCCAAGAGTTGTGAGCCGTGACGCGTAAGCGGCCGGGCACCGCGCTAAATAGCCCGAGGCCTTACGGCCAACGGCTCACTCACGAAAACCCACAATTCTGGAACCATTGGGCGTAAGCCATCCTCAGCGTCCGATCTGGAGAAATGCGTACTGAATTCGATCGTGACTTCCGCTCCGGTCATTGGTTTTGTTGACGCCCCGCAGTCGCCAGCATCAGTTGTTCGATTTCTCGATTGGAAAGCGACCGGCGGAAAAAGGTCACTTCATCGATTCCCCCAATCCAGTCATAGCCGCTAAAGCCGCCGATGATAAACGGTGTCTTCGTGTGCTCCATCTTTCTGGGCAGTGCAAGCGGAAGCGACGGTTCTCCATTGACGAACAGTTGCACCTGCTTGCCGTCGCAAACGCCCGCAATGTGAACCCATTCGCCTTTTGGAACCGGCTGTTTGACCAATGCAGAGTTGTAGTCGCCCACGTAAAAAGACATGTTGGCGTTGTCTTTCGGATAACGACAGAACCCGTAGCCTCCATAGAACGAAGCTTTGGTCTTGCTCATTACATGCCGCCACGGACCCGCTGGATCTTGCGGAAGCACCCAAGCGGCCAGCGTATAGGCTACGGGGCAAAGCTCGTCATGGTGGGGAATCACCAACTGGGCGTCGCCGTTGAATTCGTAGGCGCCGTTGCGTTTGCCATTGGGAATCCATTTCGCAGCCCGCACCTCGGCGTGATGTCGAAACGATGCCAGATTCCGTGCTCGTTTGCCGCCATTGCGGTCGAAGTTGAGATAGACAACCAGATCCTCGCGAGCCGGCAAATCAACGTCGATGGTCGTGCGATAAACTTCCAAACCAACGGCAAGGTGTATCGGCACAATTACGGGTCCAACCGAAGTCTTCACGCCGAGCGATTTCGTCAGGATCTTTCCAGTCAGATTCCCTTCGGTTCTGATCGGTGTGCGCAACCCAGACACCCGAGCCGAACCGGGCGGAATACAGCGACCGCAATGGGATTTCCGTCTCGATGGTGGATGTCTGAAATCGAATCGACTTGAAGTTCGGTGTGCCCACGATGCAGCCACCGTCGTTCAACTCGATCGCAACTTTCCAATCCGAGTTTGCCGAATCCGCGGGGCGGACGTCTCCCAATGAGCACGCGCAAAAAACTGTCATCGTGATCGAGAATGTTTTCATTGTCACACCTCATGATCGTTTGCGAACTTTGACCGCCCGACCCTTTCCCATCCACCAACCAACCGCCTCGGTCGGCCGCGTCCGGATCGGCGTGATACCTCGATCAGGGCTGCTGGCTGGGCTGGCTGGACCGCTTCCAACGAGCATTGAAACCGCAAGAGCCTTTCGGCGAGGATACGATTAGGGTGTTGAAAACTCGCCCTTGACTGACGAAGTTT
>JAQBZS010001059.1 GCA_027622115.1 Planctomycetota bacterium
TTCGCCGCCTTCGCCCGGCTTGGCACCCTGCGAAATCTTGATCTGCAATTCGCTCGCGTTTGTCAAGTACCAGCTCGTGACGCCGAATCGTCCGGACGCGACCTGCTTGATGTAGGACCGCTTCGAATACTCGTTCGGATGGCTTTCGGCTCGCTCCGGATCAAATTGTCGCACGGCCGCCGTCATCGCGTCGTGTTCGTCGGTGGGTTGCTCGTACGGGAAGAACCGCTTGGATTCCTCGCCGCCTTCACCCGTGTTGCTCTTGCCGCCGAGCACATTCATCGCCACGGCCAGCGTTTCATGAGCTTCGGCCGAAATCGAACCGTAGCTCATGGCCCCCGTGCAAAACCGCCGGACGATATCCTTCACCGGCTCGACTTCATCAAGCGGCACGGGTTCGCGCTCTTTGAATTCCAGCAAGCCTCGCAAATAGCACGACCGATTCGTCTGCTCGTTGACCAGCTTCGAAAACCGCTTGTACGAGTTGCGGTCTCCCGAACGAGCCGCGTTTTGGATTTCGGAAATTGTATAGGGATTCCAGGCGTGTTGTTCGCCTTCTTTCCGCCAATGAAACTGCCCGTCGTTGGGCAGGATGTCGAGTTCTCCGGTTTGACGCGTCGGGAAACCGCGTTCGTGACGGCGGATGCCTTCCTCGGCCAAGACATCGAAACCGACTCCACGAATCCGGCTGGACGTCCCGACGAAGCACTGGTCCACGACGTCTTCATTCAGGCCGACGATCTCGAAGATTTGCGCCCCTTTATACGACTGCAACGTCGAGATTCCCATTTTGCCCATGACCTTGAGCATGCCTTTCGCCACCGCTTTGCGGAACGAGGACACGATCTTGTCGTCGGTGTATTCGGCTTCCAGCAAGCCGTCCTCGCGAGCTTGGTACAAAGTCTCGAACGCGAGATACGGGTTGATCGCATCGGCCCCGTAACCGGTCAGCAAGCAGAAGTGATGAACTTCACGAGCCTCGCCGGATTCCAGGATGATGCCGATCCGCGTCCGCAATTCTTGACGCACCAAAGCGTGATGCACCGCGCCGCAAACCAGCAGCGAACTGACCGGCACGCGATCCGCGCTGATCTCGCGATCCGACAAGACGGCCAGCGAATATCCGTCGTGAATGGCCGCCGTGGCCTCGGCGCAAATCCGTTCGATCGCGGGCCGCAGTCCGCCGACACCTTCACTCCGCGGATAAGTGATGTCGATGGTTTTCGTCTTCCACGCACCCCACTTGCCGCCGCCGTCGCCGTCGAGCGTCTCGATCGATGCCAGTTCGGTGTTGGTCAGAATGGGATGCGGCACGCACAAACGGTGACACTGTTCCTCGGTCGTTTCCAGCAGATTGCCTTCCGGCCCGATGTAGCATTCCAGTGACATCACGACTCGCTCGCGAATCGAATCGATTGCCGGGTTGGTCACCTGTGCGAAGAGCTGCTTGAAATAGTCGAACGTCAGCCTCGCGTGATCCGACAACACCGCCAGCGCCGCGTCGTTGCCCATCGAACCGATCGGATCGCGTTTTTCGCGCAACATCGGCATCAGCATGAATTGCAGAGTTTCCGTCGTGTAACCGAAGGCCTGCATCCGATCGAGCAGATCGTCTGCCGAATAATGATCGGGCGTCGCCACTTCGGGCAGATCGTCAAGATGAATGCTCTGACGCTTGAGCCAATCCCGATACGGTCGCTGAGCCGCCACTTGAGTCTTCACCTCTTCGTCGGCAATGACTCGGCCTTCCTCGAAGTCCACCAGGAACATCTTGCCGGGTTGCAACCGCCCCTTGATCTTCACGTTCGCAGGCTCGATCTCCACCACTCCGACTTCGCTGGCCATGATCACGCGGTCATCGTGAGTGATGTAATACCGAGACGGTCGCAAGCCGTTGCGGTCGAGCACCGCGCCGATGTACTTGCCGTCGGTGAACGAAATCGAAGCCGGCCCGTCCCACGGTTCTTGGAGTGCCGAGTAGTACTCGTAAAACGCGCGCTTGTCCTCGGGCATGTTGTGGTGATTCTGCCAGGCTTCGGGAATCATCATCATCACGGATTCCTGCAGCGTACGGCCCGAGTGGTACAGGAATTCCAGCGCGTTGTCGAAGTTCCCCGAATCCGAGCATTCAGGTTCGATGATCGGGCACAGCTTGCGAAGGTCGTCGCCCCACAGTTCGCTTTCCATCCCGCCTTGCCGTGCGAACATCCAGTTCGAGTTGCCGCGCAAGGTGTTGATTTCACCGTTGTGCGACATAAACCGACACGGTTGAGCCCGATCCCAACTCGGGAAGGTATTCGTGGAAAACCGCGAATGCACCATTGCCAAGTGCGATTTGTAGTCCGGGTCTTGCAGATCCTTGAACAACGGGATGACCTGCATCGACCGCAACATGCCCTTCCAGATGATGACTTTGGTGGACAACGAACACACGAAGAACATCAACCGCTGTTCCATGTTGCTTTCGACGCGGATTTCTCGACTGGACCACTTGCGAATAATGAACAACTGCCGTTCGAAGGCTGCGTTGTCCAGTCCTTCCGCCGCTCCGATGAACAACATCTCGAAATGCGGCATGCACGCTCGGGCCGTCGGTCCCACGTCCGCCGCGACGGGATCGATCGGCAATTCGCGCCATCCCAACAGCGTCTGGCCCTGCTCGCTGATGGCATTGTTCACGATCGCCCGACAGCGCTCGCGCTCGGTCGGATCCTGCGGCATGAACACGATGCCGGTGCCGTAGAGCCCGCGCTGCGGCAGATCCACGCCGAGATCCGCCTTCGCCACTTTTTCGAGAAATTCGTATGGAAGTGCGGTCAACATGCCCGCGCCGTCGCCCGAATTCTCTTCGCAGCCGCACGCACCTCGATGTTCCATGTGCTGCAACATACGGTCGGCGTCGTCAATGATTTGCCGCGATCGATCGCCCTTGATGTGGGCGATGATGCCGACGCCGCAATTTTCGTGCTCATTGGCCGGATCATACAGCCCTGATGCCTCGGGCGCGCCGAACGAGCCGTGAGT
>JAQBZS010001060.1 GCA_027622115.1 Planctomycetota bacterium
AATTGACCGACGTACGCTGGCGCGAAATTCAAACCGATGTGGAAGATCAGTTGAATTTGCGGCGCGGCGTGCGGCTCATGCGGTGCGAATTGGACATTGTGCCGATGGCGGGTGGCATTCTGCGTGCGGCGGTCTTGTTGCCAGCCGGTGCGGATGACTGGAATGACGAACGCCGACGAGTCGTCTTGCTGCACGAACTCACGCACGTCCGTCGTTGGGATCCGCTGGCCGTGCTGGCCGCTCGGTTCGCCTGTGCGATTTATTGGTTCCATCCGCTCGTGTGGCTCGGTGCCAAGTGGTTGCAGGCCGAACGAGAACATTCGTGTGACGATCGCGTTTTGGCAGCGGGATACCTTCCGTCTCAATATGGTCGCCACTTGCTGGAGATTGCCGGAGCGTCCCAATCCAAGCGTTCCGTCTTTGCCGTCGGCATGCCTCGACGCAGCCAAATCGAGGATCGTTTGCGGGCGATTCTGGCGACCGACCGTCGCCGCGAACCACTCGGCTGGCGGACCGTGCTGTTGGTGACCGCGAGCTTTCTGGCCGTTGTGTTGCCGATCGCCACGGTTCAGTTGCGGACCCACGCGGCAGAGCCCGCGACTTCGGACGTTGTTACGCATTCAAGCCTCTCCCTGGGCGATGCGCAGATTCCGAGTGATCCGGTTGCGAATCCGCCAAACGCGACGGACGAGCAGTTTTGCCAGTCTTCGCTTCGGAACAATGTCTCCGCCGACCCGCACCGGTTTGCGGCCACTTGGACGGACGCCGATTTCCGCTGGAAAGCGAAACTTGGGTCCGTGACGTTCGGCAGTCCGGTTGTCAGCGGTGGGCGAGTCTTCGTGGGGACCAACAACGCGGCGGGCTATGTGCCGCGGTTTCCAGCCGACGTGGATCTCGGCTGCCTGTTGTGCTTCCGCGAATCCGATGGCGAATTCCTGTGGCAATACTCCAGCCCCAAGCTCGAATCCGGTCGGATCCACGACTGGCCGTTTGCCGGAATCTGCAGCTCACCATTGGTCGATGGCCAGCGCGCGTGGTTCGTGTCCAATCGTTGCGAGTTAGTCTGCGTGGATGCGGACGGGTTTCACGATGACACCAACGATGGCCCTCTGACTTCGGAAGCCGTGACGTCGAAGGACGAAGCCGACGTCGTCTGGAAGTTGGACATGATCGCGGAATGCGGCGTGAGTCCACACAACATGTCGAACTGTTCCGTGACCGGGGCGGGCGAGTTGCTGTTTGTGATGACGTCCAACGGACGCGGCCATTTTCAGATGGACGCTCCGAACGCTCCGAGTTTCCTGGCGGTCGAAAAGTCCAGCGGCAAGCTGGTCTGGTCCGACGCGTCACCGGGCGAATCCGTGTTACACGGCCAATGGGGCTCGCCGGCGTATGGAGTGATTGCCGGCACCCCGCAAGTGATCTTTCCCGGCGGCGACGGCTGGCTCTACAGCTTCGATGTCGATGCCATTCGAGCCGGTCGCACACGATTGCTGTGGAAGTTCGACTGCAATCCCAAGGACACCGTGTGGCAGCCGGCCGGCAAGGGAACTCGCAATAACCTCGTCGCCACGCCGGTGATTCACGACACACATGTGCTGATTGCGAACGGGCAAGAACCGCAAAACGGCGAAGGAGCCGGCTGCTTGTGGTGTATCGACGCGATTCAGCGAGGCGACATCAGTTCGCAGCTCGTGCTGAATCCGGCGGATCACAACCAACACGCAGCAGTCGATCGACGGCCCACCTACGACGCCGAACAGGGCGACTTGATCGTGGCCAATCCCAATTCCGGACTCGTGTGGAAGTACGACCGAGTCGATGTGAATGGCGATGGCCGATTCGAATTCGACGAAACGATGCATCGCACAATGACGTCCGTCGTGGTCGCGAAAGGGCTCGTGATCGTTCCGGATATCGGTGGGCTGGTGCATTGTTTGGACGCACGAACGGGCCGGCGATTGTGGGCTTACGACCTGATGGCCGTGGTGTATTCGACGCCGCTGGTAGTGGACGACAAAGTGTTTGTGTGCGACGAAGACGGCGATGTCGAAGTGTTCGCGTTGGCGGATCGACTTCAAGTTCTGGGCGAACAAACGCTCGACAGCAGCATCTATTCGACGCCAACCGTCGCGAATGGAACGCTGTTCATCGCGGCCCGAAATCAACTTCTGGCCATTGCACCACGTGTCAATTCTGAGGGTTAGGCAAAAGCCGACCTCGGCACCCACGTCGTCTCGGTCAACTTGCTTTGTCGGCCATACATTCCTGGCACGCAGCCCTCGGCGATTCCGAAGTGAAAAGAGCCGCAATGGGGCCTCGACCAAGTGGCACCTTCGTGTTCTACCGAAACGGACTGAAACGATGAAGAAGTTTGCGATCTCAGCATCACTGTGGGTCTGCTTGCTGAATCTCCAGTTCCTCAGCGCGCAAGAGATCGCTCCGCCGGCTCCTGCGGCTGACGTTCCCAGGGTAGTTGCTCAGCCAGTCGCGTCCATAAATGCCGATGGCGGAGGACCTGCACCCGACGCATGCGCGGATGCGTGCCTCGGCGATGTTTGCAGGGCGAAAGACGAGTGCCCGCTGTTCGGTGATGAACCGCTGCTCGGCTTCCTCAAAGGGCAGCCGTTGGCGGATTGCTGGACATACTCCGTCGGTGGTCAACTTCGTTTCCGTTACATGGACGAAAACAACCGACTGCGACCCGGCGGACCTGGTCGGAGCACATACAATCTCTGGCGATTCACGCCGCACCTTGAATTCAAACGAGGCGACGACTTTACGGGCTATGTCCAAGCCATCGACGCCTCGATCTTCAACCACGAGCTGCCCATCACCGGCATCGACGAAAATCGATCCGACCTGTTGCAGTATTACGCGGACTTCAAAGTCGCCGACGGTGACGGCAAGTTGCGGTTCCGAGTTGGACGGCAGTTCTTGAAGTACGGATCTCAGGGGTGAAATCGGCCCATTCGATGGTTTATGCGGCGATTTTGGGGGTGTGTGCTTCGCAAGCGGTT
>JAQBZS010001061.1 GCA_027622115.1 Planctomycetota bacterium
GTCGTCGTGAAGTTGACAATCGTGTCGGCAGTCGCGCCGGATAATCGGAAAGCGATCGTGCCGGAGTCGGAAGACGCACCGGGCGAGACCGTATACTGATCGTCGGCAGCAGCCGTACCAGCGACAAAGATCGTGTCGCTGGCGGTCGGAGCGCCACCATCGACGTTGATGACCGCCGGGCCATCGAGATCGGGCAGGATGACGCCATCGCGAACGCTGGTGATCGTGATCGAATCATCTTGGTCGCCGAGCGCAAAGTTGATCGTTGCCACGTCGTTCTGAGTCGAATCGGCTAGCGCATTCGCCGAGGCGGCAGTCACGCGTTCGATCTGCAAGTTGCCCGCATTGATGTCAATCCAAGCACCGGGATTGGCCGTCGCCGCCGCCGTGTCGTTTCCATCCAAGGTAAAGTTCGCCACGATTGCGTCGACACCGGCCGTACCATGGACGGTCAGCGTATCGGTATCGCCGGCCGTTCCGTCGTTGAAGAAGAAGCTGAGATCTTCGGTGTTGACAAAGTCGATGGTGACAATGTCGGTACTGTCGGCCGCGTTGGTCGAGCGGATCTGTCCGGCACGAGGCGTGGCAGTCGGGAATACATTGACGTTTTCGCTGACACCGGATTGGCTGCCATTGGGGCTGGCATCGACGAAGATCAAGCCGGGCTGCAACCCAGCCCCGCCGCTCCCAAGCGTGCGATCGAAGTCGATGTTGCCGTAAAAGATGTCGTCGTCGCCGGCGGTGATACCCGGCAAGGTGCCATCGCCGTCGACGGTCACATCGATGTCCCAGCCGCCCGTGATATCGTTGGCATAAGGGTCGATGGTGATATCGTCGTCGCCGCCCTGGCCCGAGATATTCAGGAAGGCCGTGTTGTAGACAAAGATCGGGCTCGAACCGTTGATCAATACGACGAATTCATTCGCCCCGTCGGCGTCCACGGGATGTGCGATTCCGAACGCCGGGTCGGTCGCCAAGGCGTTCGGGATCAGGGAGTCGACATCCTGACCCAAGACAATGATTTCGTCTTGCTGATTGAGATTCGCGCCATTGTCGTCACCGATGATGTTGACTTCTTCAGTCGCGTTATCGGGACGGACGGTGACCAGCTCGATGTTGTTATAGGATGCCGGTTGGCTCGTGCCGCCCGTATTCGCCGACGTGATTGACACGCGCGGTGCATTGTCGGTCGGAGCCACTTGCGTATCGTTGTCGGGATCGGCATCGGCAAAGAGGTTGATATTGCCACCGGGCAACGGCAACACATTCAAGCGGTCGCCCACGAGCGGAGGAGTGCCCGGCAACGGTGGCGCGCCGCCGTTTACTTGGAAGTGAATCGTCGTGGATAGCACGACCGTCACGTCGTCGGCGACGAGTGCCGCGCCGAGGCCCGCCGTTCGCGTACCTTGCTCTTCGCCGGAGTTCACGATCACTTCGGCTTGACCGAGCGGCGACCCATTGAAGCTGGCGGTGATGAAGTTCGTTTGGAGCAGCAGGTTGTTGCCGCTGCCATCGCCGCGGTTGTTGATAATGACGCTTGTGTCATTGATCGTAATATCATCGAATGCGGTATTGCTCCCCGCCGCTCCGCGAACCGTCGAGTTCAGCAAAACATTCCCGAGGGCGTCGGTCGAATCGAACCCGTTCCAACCGGCGGACTGAGGCGCACCGATGCCGAGATCTTCGGTCGGAGCATTGACCACCAAGCGATCACCGGCTCCCACGGCGTTACCGCTGTTGAATGTCAATCCCGTCGCTTGAGCCAATCCGTTCAGGTTTAAATCCGGCCCTTCAAATCCACCCGAGTCGCCATTCACACCGGGATTATTGGTCGCGGGCGAATTGAAGGGGGCCGTGCCCGTGTCGATCAAAGGCTCGCCGTCCAGGAACACATTGGCGGAACTCGCCGTCAACGGAGTCACGGTCAGAATGTCGTTGGTCGCGGTTGTACCCGTGACGGTGATCTGGTCGTCAGGAGCAGCACCACTGCCAAAGTAGTTGACCTGTTCAACCGTGTTCAAATCCCACATGGCCGCGGCACCCAAGCCCGTGATGTCGAGGTCGCCACTGGTTTTCGTCATGTCCGCATAGGTAAAGCCAAGACCGACGCGTGCCGCGCCATCGGCATTCGCGTTTCTCGTCGGGACGGCACCGGCACCAGGGGACGTGATGTTAAAACCGGTATAGATATTGACGGTATCGCGTTGGGCCGTGGTCGCAGCCAGCTCACCGCCGTTGATCACGAACGTGGTTCCAGCCGCATTCGGCACGATCTGATTCGCGTCCAGGAAGGTGTTGAAAGTATCGGTACCATCAAAGCCTTGGAACGTGTTCGCCGCGGCCGATTGCACGTCGTCCGCTTGGATGTTGAATGTTGCTTGATTGTCCGTTCCAGCACCAGCAACGGAACCATCGCCGTCGCTGATCGTATTGCTGACGGTTCCCGTCGTGTTGTAGATGTTGTAGGTGTTGTCCGCCGCGTTGGCGTCGGCACCGATCAATTGGAAATTCGCGAGTTGATTGACGGTAGCACGGAAGAAGGCCGTCGGCAGCGTGATGGTGTTCAGCGCGACGTTGTAGCGGACGTCCGGAGTGCTACCTAGAGCCGTCGTCAGTCCCGCTGCGTTGGTGGCGGCCGGACCATCGTTGATATACAGCTCGGTCATCGTTGCGTTGGTGATGAGATCGTAAATCGCACCTGTCGCGTCGCCGAAATCAGAAATGTTCAATCGGGTCGCACCCAGTCCACCAGCGCCGGCACCGAAACCAAAATTGAGCTGGCCTTGAATGCCGTCCAAGTTCGTCGTTGCCGCAGTCGTCAGCAAGGGCGCGTCGGAGGAAACATTGACCACGTCGTCAAACGCACCCAGCACGCCGGTGTCGATGTTGTAGACGGAGTTCAAGAACGTGCTTTGGATATTGATCGTGTCCAACGCAAGGTCGGTCGTGATGATGTTGATCACTTCGATCTGATCGCCAGCACCATAAGCAATGTCATTGTCCGCTCCGTTGTTG
>JAQBZS010001062.1 GCA_027622115.1 Planctomycetota bacterium
GGTAGTTCAATGCTCGCGGCGGAAGTCGTCCTTTGTTCTAACGCTTTGAGCCGCGAGCATTGAACTTTGCTGAGTCTACCGGATTCTTTGGAAACCACATCTTGTGGTTTGCCGCTCATCGGACACACAAAATGTTGTGTCGGGTCGAAGCCAAATTGAACCGTCTCCACTTTCGAGGCTCGGTCGAGCCCGTTTTGGCCGGTCTATCCAAGAAGTCCGGTAGACTCAGGAAAATTGAAGTTTTGTGCGTTCGATTCGAAAACGCGGGTGTTGAGAACTTGGGCGTCAGGCTTACGGATTTCAGATTTGGCGGTTGGTCGTTGTTGGTGAATTTCGTACCACACGCCAAATCTGAAATACGTAAGCCTGACCCCGATCTCGCCTGACCCCGGTCTCGTCGACACCAAGCCTACGTCACGCTGGACTGCCGCCGTGCGAGGCATTCACCCGCGATCAAAACACGGCGTCTTCGAGCATGTCGGTCCGCAACCACGTCGAGTGCGTCGATCGGCACAGGTCCACGAGTTCCGACGCGGACTGCAATACGGCCAGCACATCGCCGTCACTATCGATCGACTCGCGCAAGTGGTCGGCTCGTTCCGCGAAGTGATCCAGACCGTCTTGCTTGGCGACATCGTGCAGTCGTTCCGCCAACGTTCGCATGCCTTCAAAGTCCTGAGTCTCCAACGTGTCGATCAGCGCCTCGATCTGTTGGCCGATATTGAGCGCTGCCGACCTCGAGATGGTGGATGTTTCCGGCGAGCCCTGTCGGTGACGCGTGGAAACACGGTCGATGAACAACTCCACCAATTCCGGGTCGAACTGCGTGCCGCCGCACTTTCTCAATTCCGCGAAAGCCTCGGCCCGAGAAATGCCCGCGCGATAGGACCGGTCGGTTGTCATGGAATCGAACGCATCCGCGATTGCCAGAATGCGGGCACCCACCGGAAGGTCCTTGCGAGACGGAACACCCGGCCGATTTCGCGTGCCGCCGAAGTGGGCTCGATAGTTGGCGACGATCTCCGTCACCGGTTGGCAATCGAAGGACGCACGCACGATTTCGACGCCGATGCGATCGTGATGCTTCATCACTTCCCAATCGTCGGTGGTCAACGGGCCGTCCTTCAGCAACACGGAATCGGGCACGCCGGTCTTGCCGATGTCATGCAACAGCGCCGCGATTTCCAACGTGTAACACTGCCTCGGCGACAGCAGCCCATCGGCAGCCGTGACACACAAGTCCGCCGTGCGTTGGCTATGTGCCGCCGTTGCGGCGTGACGAAACGACAACGTGGACAGCAACGCCGCAACCGCGCGATACGGCACCACCGGATCCGGTTCCGTGGCTGCGGCTTCTTCATGTGTGCGAGAGACTTGCGACTCGTCCACTTCGAGATCCTGCGGCACGTCGTCCCACCGCACCACTTGATTGCGACCGTTTCGTTTCGCGACATACAGGCATTTGTCGGCCTGATCGATCATTTCTTGCGGTTCCGTACCGCCGAGACTTCTGGACGACACACCGATGCTCGCGGTCACACTCAACTGTTCGAATTGCGTGGCCGCGATGGCCGCACGGAAACGTTCACCGGCGTTGGCGGCTTCATCAATATCCGTGGCGGGCAGCAAGATGCAGAATTCCTCGCCGCCGAACCGGCACACCAGATCGCCCGTCCTCGCCGCCGTGCGGAGCGTTGCCGCAATTTTTCGCAAGACGTCGTCACCGACACTGTGGCCGAATTGGTCGTTGATGGACTTGAAGAAGTCGATATCCACCATGATCGCCGAGATCGGCAGGCTGTGCCGCTCCGCTTTGGCCCAGTGCCCCTCGAACAACTCGAAGAATGAACGCCGATTGAGACATTCCGTCAGTGGATCGGTCGTGGCCAGACGCTCAAGTTCCGTGTTCTGTACGCGGATTGCATCGGAACTGACTTGGAGTTGTTCCAGTGCCTGATTCAGTTCCCGTTTCTTGTGTTCCAGCGGAGTCACGTCGTCCACGCTGACCAACACGCCTTGAATTTCTTGTTCGCCGCCAAAAATCGGCGAGGCATTGACGACCAAAGTTTTCCGTTCGTCCGGCCCGATTTCAAAATCGAGCACGCTGCCGGTGCAGGAGTCGCTGGTTCGAATCGCGTTTTCCCACGGCGCGTTCTGGAGCGGCGTGCGCTCCGCTTGGCCGCGTTCGAACCACGGCAATTCCGCGACGGTGATTCCCAACATGGCTTCCGGCGAACGGCCCACCATGCGGCTGAATGATTCGTTGGCCAACACGACGTTGCCGTCGATGTCCAGCACCAACAGCCCTTCCGTCAACGTGTCGAGCGCCGTGCGCACGCGGCCGGGGATGACTTTTGCCGGATTCAATTCACGCAGAATCCGGCCGAAGAATAAGAAGAACACGACGCAACTCAGCACGGTCACAAAGGCGATCAACTGCACGAACGAGTCATTCAGCCAAGCCAGCACGCCCGTGAAGGCATTGTCGTTGAATTGCACTTCGACGGTTCCCCAGCGACCGGTCGTCGATGCGATTGGGACGATCATGTGTGTCGCATCGGATTTGCCGTCACTGGGCGTAACCCAGGTGCTGACGTGGTCGCCCGCTTGCGCCCTCAGATTTCCGTCCACGGATCGCACGCCGATCGAGCGGATGTTTTCGTTGCGAGCGGCCACGCCGGCGGCGTGCTTGGCCATCGTTTTGTCGTCGCCGTTCATGGCGTGTAGCGTCATGCCGACAGCCACGGATTCACACAGCTTGGCGCGACTCTGCATCACGACATCTTGAAAACTGTCGATCAGGCCGATCGCCCGCGCGACCATCAATTCGCTACCGATCAAACTAACAACACAGATGGTCAGCTTGACGGACGTGGGCAGCCGCTTGAGGAGCTTTTTCATGACGGAGGGGGGCCGGCGAGTGGAATACAAGGAGCGCGCTTCCAACCGTAGCTCAAACTCGCAGAGATCCGAGGGAGGTGTGTTCCTGAAGCTGTGTCGCAACTTCTGT
>JAQBZS010001063.1 GCA_027622115.1 Planctomycetota bacterium
GTGCAGATCCCGCATTGCAACGCAGCTTCTTCCAAGAATGCGTTCTGAATGCAGTGCAGCCCATCCGACGGAGCCAGCCCCTCGATCGTTTCAATCGTGGCTCCCTCGACCTCCACGCTCAGCACCAGGCAACTGTCGACGGGTCGACCGTTCAAGATGACGGTGCAAGCTCCGCAATTGCCGTTTGAGCAACCCTCCTTCGTCCCGGTGAGGCTCAATTCGTCGCGGAGAATCTCCAGCAGAGTTTGCCGCGGCCGACACAGGAATTCCTGTTGTTCGCCATTGATGGTTGCCGACACGATTCGCTTCTTCGCCATGACGTCCCTTCGACTGGAGTTGGTCTCACACGCATACGGCGAGAGTCTAGGCGTGGCTAGCCGGAATGCCAACATTGCCGAATCACCCGCATGACCGAGTTTTCAATCCCCGCCGCGTCTTTTTCATCGCTCGCTTTCTCAGTGCCATTGCCTTTGAGTCGCCTTACTGGCTGGACGGAACTCGCGACACGCGAAAGCCGATGAAGTTGAACCGCGAGCCGGACATGTACCATTGGCGGCGAGCCGAACGGCAGGCCCAGTCGGTGTCGAACCAACCACCGCCACGGCAGATGCGGAACGCACCCTCGGACGGACCTTGCGGGTCGACGCCTCCAGGCAGTGCCTCGACGTAATAGTCCTGGCACCACTCCCACAGGTTTCCGTGCATGTCGTGCAAACCGTACGAGTTGGCTCGCTTCTGGCCGACCTGGTGAGCGTGTTTTTCACCTTTGACCGTTCCATCGTGCCAGGCGTAATCACGAAACGACGAACCGTCATCGATTCCGTAGGCGGTTGTTGAACCCGCACGGCAGGCATACTCCCACTCGGCTTCCGTCGGCAGTCGGTACTCCCAACCCGCTGGAAGACGATCCGCCCCGCGCTCCGTCTCCGTCAGCTTTTTGCAGAACACGATCGCGTCGTCTCGACTGACGTATGAGGCTGGATAGTCCTTCCCATCCTTGACGAATTCCTTGCCACTCCAGGGACGCGTGCCCATAACCGATTGCCACTGGAACTGCGTTACTTCAGTTGTTCCCAGATAGAAAGCCCGCGTTAGTCTCACCGAGACTTGCTTTTCGTTATCAAATCGCAACCTTTCATCAGGCGGGCTGCCCATCGTGAAACTCCCTGCGGGGATCAAGGCGAACTTCATCCCGATGGAGTTGGTGATCTGCTTCTCGAGTTTCGTGTCGGCGAACGCGGAAGCACTTCCCCACCAAAGGCACATCACGACCACGACACACATCTTATACTGTAGCGAAAGTCGCCAAGACTTTCGGAGTGCAGCCTGCCGAAACTCTTGGCGAGTTTCGCTACGACAATAATTGTTTGCCCAGTGCGTTGCGATGTTCATTCGTCCGTTCTCCCAGGTTCGTGACGCTTCGGCAGTGGCGAGCTTCACCTACGCCGACTGCGCGGCCTGAAGTTGCAGCGATTGCGATGGGCTGTGATGGATAAATATGTCGAATTGGAAGAACGTCAATTCGATCACTTCGCCCGTGTTCAAGAAAATCTCGTGGCGGCACTTCGGCTCATTCAAAACGTCGATTTCGTCGTACAGCCATTGGCGCTGGTGGGGGTCGTCGACGAAAACATCGGATGCTACCGGCTCGGGGATGGTCGGTTCCTCGTAAAGATCGTAAACGAGCCAGATCAGTTTGGTGTCTT
The DNA here is from genome assembly GCA_027622115.1 of Planctomycetota bacterium. Classification (GTDB taxonomy): domain Bacteria; phylum Planctomycetota; class Planctomycetia; order Planctomycetales; family Planctomycetaceae; genus JAQBZS01. Next base: position 1,707 of record JAQBZS010001063.1, read on the forward strand.
GCCGGACGCCGATAATCGCCACGGGCGTGCGCGTTCCATTGTCGCCCCCGGACACGTCGAAGCTGACAATCTCGGCGTCGTGCAGGCACAACGTATCGAAAAAATGCTGCATCTTGGGCGGCAACTTATCCTTAACTTTCTGCAAATGCGCGCGGGCGTTGGCTCCGGCGGCATTCCACTGGTCGTACAAACTCTCGACCTCGTCATCCTTGGCTTCGTTGATTTTCACGTAGAGTTCAGGGGTCAAGTATTCCATCATTTCGCCTTTTGCATATTGGTTTCGAAAAAGCTGTGTCCCGCGGGCGGACGCATCTTGGGCTGAAAATGCGGCAGCGCATCCGGTCCCGCCGAAATCACGTGAGGCGGATCTTCCTTCGCGTTGCCCGTGCCGACCACGGACTCTTCGATCTCCTTCGCAAGTTTACGGTTATCGACCGTCGATCCGTCACAAACCACGATGTCTTGTCCCGCCGCGCGGAACGCAACCGCCTGCGCTTTGCTGCAAGTCGGCCCGCGATAAACCGCGCCGTTGGGTCCGGTCGCCGAGGCAAAGCAGATTGTCGGTTGAGTGGGCGGCATTTACGATTTCCAGAGCCGTGCCTTTTCATCATCGGAAAGTGCGTCGAAGCTATAACCTTGAGAAACCAGTCGCGTCCGCAGTGCTTCAACAAATTCGAATACAGTGTCCTTGGTCCAACGAGGGTCTACAGTTTTCTTTTCACGCGGTGTCAAATTATTCACGACCCACTTTACCCACTCGTCGACGAGCGTGGCCAACAGTTCGTCCGGCGCGGCTGCGTTTGGCCTTGCGGTTCAGCCCGTCGATTTGCTTGAGCGTCCGCTGATAACCACGCTGCGATGAAATCGGTCGTGGGACAAACTCCTGGAGCAGCGTTTCGTAAGCTGCGGAGATGGCGATTTCCCTTAACAGCAAATGTTTTTCCAGTCATCCCGATCGTACTCGGCGTGCGTTAGGAAATGTCGCACGTAGAGCGTTCCTTGCCGCGAGTTCGTCGCGAAATCAACATTGCAAATCAGGCGCCGCGCCCCTGTTGCGTCGGACGGATTGGTAATCCGTCCTACACTCCTCGCCGGATCACGACTTCACCGTCCCAACCCGTGACGTACCATGTACTCCTTGAATGATTCCGCCTCCTGACGTTCGCGCAGCCCTTTGAGCCGGAAGGCGAGGTGGGGCACGCGACTTGATAAGTCCGTCTTTTCTTTGGGGTCGATTTTTGAGTTGAACAGCTTGTACGTCGTCTGCTTGCCGCGGGTGGCGACCAGCGTCCACGGCC
>JAQBZS010001064.1 GCA_027622115.1 Planctomycetota bacterium
TGAAGCTCGTGCTCACTATCTATCCCGCAGTAACCGGGCCGACGCTTCGCATGGGCCACGGCAATAATGTGAAGTCGATCCCCGTCATGTCGGAACACGATCTGAAAGGGGAACTTCAGCAGATTGCACGCACGGTGCTGTTCATCCACAAGCGGAAAGCGGGCGGGATCTGATTCGATACTGGTCAGTGCTGTGTCAACTGCACGACAAAAGTCTCAAGCAGCCCTCGGTTCGAGTTCAGCGTACCAGTCAGCGGATGCCTCTAAATCCGCGGATGCTCCTGGGTGGAAGCTAATTCGCATCGCCAACGTGCTTCGAAAAGAGTCGGGCCTTCACATCCAACCAGTCTTCTGTTTCAACAGTGCCCCCATCGATCTCGGCGGATCGCCGGCAGATTTCTTCAAGCCACGAATCTGATAGTTGGGGCGGTTGGTCGTCGGGCACGCCGGAAGCCAACTCGTCAATGAGTTGAAGTCGTTCAGTGATGGGGAGCGAGGATGCCGCCGATAGAACGGCTTGGTAATTGGACATGAGAAGAGCCTCTCAAGGGTGAATCGAACCATTCACCACTCTAACCAGCAGCATCCAGTTGGCCATCCCCAATCGTGGCCCCAATTCCCAATGTGTTTGTCGCCGCGCGCCGTCAATCATCGGCCGCGAGCGCAGAGATCTCGGACGGTGTGAGGGTTCGGTTGAAGACCAACGTGTGGCCGATGAGGCCTCGATAGTAGGCGTCGTGGAAGTAGCAGATTTCCGCCCCGAGGATCAGTGACGGAACGATCAAGGAGTCTGCACCAAACTTCTGCGTCAACCATTCCGCACTTGCTTGCCGTTCACAAAAAGCCGGATTCGCCACTGGCCGGAATGGGGCGCGGCAGTCATCGCGACGTGATACCAACGCTCGGCTCCCAGCTTTGTTTCGGACTCTTTGATCCACGCAGTCAGCGTCAGCCCTTTCATCGCCACACCGCCTCCATGATGGCCGGACAAGGCCACCGGCAATGTGTCCCCTCCCGCGCACGACGAAGGAATGAGGTAATGGCGGTTCAAACCCGAGTCGATTCGGAATTCTCGGTGACCCAAACGGTTTTTCGGGTGCTTGCCTCGCCAAATTGTCGTCAGCGATTCGCCGCCGCCGCTGACCTTCACGTCAACCGTCGTGTTATCGAATTCCTTGTACGCGCCCTGGTTTTGTGTGTCCCGATGGCTGTTCCAACTGAGCAGCGACTTGTACCCTGGTCGCAGTTCGACGTTGTTGATGGTGGTTGACGGGCACGGGCAGTGACAGAATCGGTTCGTCACCATCAAAGACCCACGGACGACCGCAGATCCAACGTCGCATGGAAAAGTCCGGCTTGTGCGGGGTAATCACTGGCTGTCGGTATTTCCTCGATCGATACATCTTCGAACAGCACCATGACGTGGATGCTCTGTACGCTCAAAGTTTGCTTGTATAACCATCAGCCGCAGGCGAACGCCTGTGAGCAGCGAGCGGTTAATCGACGCAACCTGCGACCGACTGTGGCTACTTTTGCACGAAAGAAAACAACAACTCGACAAGTCGCTGTCGAAGTAGGTGCCACATCCGAACGCGCGCAGAAGCATCGGTCGAACGTGGCGATTCTCGCGCTGATGTTTGTAGTCGGCGGCTGCGGTTTGATTTCGTCCCCGGTTCGGGCGGACGATGCCGACAAGCAAACGGCGATCAAGATCTCGAAAGAGACAACCGTGATCAGTGGACCGCTGGATTCACGCGGATTCGTGAATTACGTCGCCGCGATTGACCGCATGCAGCGTGAAGGCGTCAAGCCGGATGACAACGCCGCCGTTTACTTGGCTCGGGCGACGGGCATGCGCGAATTGGCTAACTCGCCGGACCGAGGACGCTACTTTCAGGCACTCGGGATGCAGCCGGTGCCCGTCGGCGGGAAATCGGTGGATTGGCATGCGTTTGCCGCCAAGATTCCAGAAACGGCCCAGTTGGACCACGCCATTCTGTTGAACCGTTGGAGCCGCGGAATGGAAAGTCCGTGGACGGCGGAAGACGATGTCGTGCTGGCACGATGGTTGGAAGCCAATGACGAAGCGATCGAACTCATGGTCCGAGCCAGCCGATGCAGCCGTTATTACGCGCCGTTGCTCGGTGATGAAAACGCTGTGGGGCCGCAAATGGTCTTGGTGTTGTTGCCACTGGTTCAGGAGGTGCGGCATGTCGCGCGGATGCTCTCGATTCGAGCCATGTACCGCATCGGCAACGACGACTTGCAAGGGGCTTTCGAAGACAGTCTGGCGATTCACCGCATATCTCGGCTTGTCGGAAAGGGGCCCACACTGATCGATGTGCTAGTCGGTATCGCGTGCGACGGAATCGCGTGCGGCATCGATGCCCGGATCGCACGGCATCCCAAGCTTCGCAGCCAGCAAGCCCTACGATTTCTCGCACAGCTCGACAAGCTGACGGCATTCGACTCGATCGCTTCAAAGTTCGATGTGACCGAACGCTTTACGATGCTGGATGCTGTGACTTCGATTGTCCGAGATGGTGCGAAATCGCTGAAGACACTCATCGTTTTCGAAGACTTCGGCCCGGGCGCGGAATTGTTGATCCCTGTCTTCACGAACACCGGCGTCGATTGGAATCAGGTCTTACGGACGACGAATGCCACGTACGACCGAGTCACGGCTGCGTTGAAGCAGCCGATACGACGTCAGAGAAAACAAGCGTTGCTCGCAGTCCAGCGAGACATCGACGCGCTGAAGTCCAAGGCGGCACAAAAGAAAGCTCTGGCGCTGGCGTTCATTTCGAAGAATCATCGCACCGAGTGGATGAGCAATGTCCTAACGGGTGCGATGTTGCCGGGGATTTTGCAAATTGCCACGGCAGCGGATCGAGCCGTTGTCAAAATCGATCAAGTGCGATTGGCCTATGCTCTGGCGGCGTATCGCGCCGATCAAGAACGGTATCCGGAATCGCTCGATCCGCTGGTGCCGAAATA
>JAQBZS010001065.1 GCA_027622115.1 Planctomycetota bacterium
CCGCAACCGTGAGTCGTGACGCGTAAGCGGCCGGGCACCGAACTGTGCCCGAGGCCTTACGGCCAACGGCTCACCCACGAAACCCACAACTCTCGGACTATTCGGCGAGCGCTGTCGGCTCTCAAAATGCGCGCAGGAAAACAACAAACCGCAAAGTTGTAGTACAAGAAAGTACCTAATTTGGACGCGTGCAGAATAAATAGCGCCGTGCGCCGTGCCGCTCACTCGAAGAGATCGGCTAACAGCTCCCGCTTGATCGCCGTCGCAGCCAGCGCGTGCGCCCGTTCATTCGGGTGTGCATCGAACGAGTTGACCGTTAGTCCCTCGGCAACGTGCGGCAACAACTCGGGGGCCAAGTCCAAGCACGGCACGTGGCGATCAACGCAGTATTCGACAATTCGCCGGTGCGCGAGGTCCATCGGATAGTCCGGTCCCAGATTGTGCAGGAAGGGAAACACGACAATCCGCAAGCTCGCATCGTGTGCCCGGCACAATTGATGCAGCTGATCCAATTCTTCCGCAAACTTCAGCCAAGCATCGCCGGCATACAAGTCTTTGACCTCTGTGAAATAGTCTCGAACGTTGGGGTGAGTGAATTGCACGCAACGAAAATAGAGAAAGTTCATCAGGTACGATCGTTTGAAGACCAGAAACTTCGGGCGATTCAACGAGGTGTCCGCGTATTCGGCGGCGGGTTGGAAATCATCGATGTCGTTCAGGCAAATGGAATAGACCACGACATCCAATTGCGTCCGCTGCTGCAATTCGGATTCGAGAAGTTTGCGAAGCGCGATCAGTCCGGTTCCGCACCGTGAGAGATTCGCGACCTCAAAGCGCAGGGGAGTTTGCGACGCCAAGTCGGCGGCGATCCGATCGCTGAATCGGTCCTCAGCATTCGCAACTCCGTGACCGAACGTGAAACTGTCGCCGACGAACGCCACGCGTTTGACTCCATCCTCCAATCGCCGAACCAGTGGCCCATCGCGATAGCCCGCTTCATTCAGCCGGACATGTTTTCGAAACCAACGCTTCGACGTTTCGGTCATCGAGAACGAATCCGTCGTGTCGTAGATGACCGCAAAGTAGAGTTCCGCGGTCGTCACCAGCACCGACAGCATCCAGAGGCTCAGTAAACCGTGCACGAGTCCCAGCGACTGTCGGCGCGATCGCCGCTGCTGCCGGATTCGCACGAGGATCAACAACCCGGCAACCAAGCCGACGCACCACACGGCCAGCGCGACGACATATTTCCAGCCTAAGTAAAGGAGATAGGACGGTTCCATTCACGCGCTCATATTCTGGAATGCCTGCTCGAATTGCTGCATGTCGATGCGGAAGTCGTCGTGATGCTGCGGGGAATCGCTCAGCAAATAGTGGTAGTCGTGGCCGAGGCTCCGGCACAGAAAAAAGAAGTGCGTGGCCGGGTCTCGATTGGGAAACAATTCCAGCAGCCGAAGTTTGTTGCCGAACAACAAGTTGACCAACGCGGATCCGTGCGGAGCCACCACGATTCTCGCTTCGCGAAACAATCGAATCTGCTCGGCCAATGACAGTTGTTCGGGGTAGCAGGTTTCGAATCCGCGAGCGGCCAGGAAAGCTTCCACGTCGCGCTCGTTCAACAAGTGGCGGCGTCCGACGTTGCGCCTTGAGACAAACAGACGTCGTTCGGCGCGCGGTTCGCCGACGGACGCATAATCAAACAGCCGCGCTCGCAAGTAGTCACGATGCGCCGCTGGAATCAGACCGCAAGACTTCCACGTCAAGAAAGACGGCAGTACGAGTTGATCGACATCAATCCAACCACGATCCGCGATCTCGATCACTTTCGTTGCCGGCGGCAGACACGCGGCCAAGGATTCGCGTTGGAACTTCCCGAGATTTGCTGGAATCAACAGCGGCGTTTGCGGCAGCACCCCGGTGGATACCAGCGAGTAAATTCGCGGCAGACAATCGATCCACCAGTGATAGAACTGCGTGCCCCACAGACCCCAGATGGTGGTGTATTCGCCGTGGAGTCGTTTTCTCCAAGACGGACGGAATGTTTGGTACGCAGGACTGATCTCCATACGTTGCCGCTCCATTGCGGACTCCGCCAGCAACAGCCCACCGCTTGTGCAAACGGCTCCGCTTTCCATGTGCAGAGATGCGTTGGCCACCGTGCAAACGAAGCGTTCCGGACTGTGATATTCCAAGTTGCCGTAGCGGTCCGAATGGCCGAGCAACGAATCCCGGTCGGCGTCGAAGTGAAATGTCTTCGCGGCCAGCAGCGGTTGATAATTGGTGATCTCGGGCAGGGACTCATGAACGGAAGCCACCTCGACAATGTCCGTCACCATGAAGCGGCGAGCCGGAGTTCGAATTAGCACCGAACGCACACTCTTGAGTGTTCCTCGCTTCGCCGCGGAGAGTCGTTTTCGGATCGGATGAACCATTTCAGCAGCTGAGACTCGTTATAGGTGGGGTCGCGAATTTGACGACGGCATGACAACGACTGCATGAATGACATTGTGATTGTCCGATGGTAGAACGTTGGAAGCAAAGAGCGATCGGTGCCGATCAGCCGAAGACAGTCAGGGACCAACCAATTGGCGTGAGTTTGACGATCCTGCCGATTGCAGGGACGATCAATGAATGGCACCAGCAACTTGCCGGACCAAGAAGCGAAGCGACGATGTGACGGCACTTCCATGATTGACCGAGAGATCTCGACCGTCGGAACGCCGCTGGGCGGCAGCAACAATTTGGTCATCGCCGATTCGAACAACTCGGTGGACAATCTGGTGATCAAGTCCGATGGCAGTAACAGCCGCTTCGTGATTTCGGATGCGGAAAACACCATCACGACTGCGATCGCAGGGGCCACCGGTAGCGGTACCAATCAAGTGACGATCCCGTTTTCAGGAGTTAGCGGAGCCGAGATCCAGATCAACACGCTGGGTTCCGGCGACGCAGTCACGGTCGATTATTCGCTGGGCAATTTCGCGAAGTCGATT
>JAQBZS010001066.1 GCA_027622115.1 Planctomycetota bacterium
GATCGACTCGCAGCATTTGATGCGGATGCCGGTTTTGCGCGCGTCCCAGAAACCGCTGCTTGACGGTGGTGGGACGATGGGGATCGTCGATGACCAACTCGCAATCGACTCCGGCAGATTCAAATTCGTCTCGCACGATCCGACCGTCTGCATCGGCGCCCACGATACCCGCCATGACGGCGGTCGCATCCAGTCCGATCAGCAAGTTGGCGACATTCGCCGCACCGCCGAGCCGCACTTCCTGTCGCTCTTCTCGGAGAAGAATGACGGGGGCTTCCTGGCTGACTCGTTCGGCATCGCCCCAGATATAGCGGTCCAGGATCAGATCACCGAGCACGAGGATTCGCGGATCTCCGAGCTGCTGAATGACGTCAATCAACTGGTACGACATGCGTTTCGCTTCCCTGCGAATTCAATCAAGCCGCGAGACTCCCTCGCGGTCGGCGGATCATCCAATCGACTCGACGATGCGTCAATCCTATTCGCCGCAAGCCACTTGGTGAGAGTGCACGACTGGCAGATTCGTTGGATCCTCAATTCGTTGGAGCCACGCGAGATTCGCGGCGTTCGAAAGGGCTCCAACGAATTAAGGACCCAACGAATAAGTACGGTCATGATCGTCAGCCCATGCGTTGGCTCCATAATTCGTTGCCGTTCGGATCAAGACCGCGCGGGGGCTTTCAGCATCCGAATCGCTCGCACGATGTACGCGAAGCCGCTGTAAGCCGTGATCAGCACGGCCGTCCAAACCAGCACGTCGCGGAGTTGAATAAACGATTCACTGGCGACTCGGCTGCTCATCGACAGCAGGCTGGCGGTCACGGCTACGCATTGAGTCACCATCTTGGCTTTCCCGAGCCAGTCCGCGGAGAAGTCGCGTCCCTGCTGTTCGAGGAATCCCCGCAGGCTCGAAACAAACATCTCGCGACCGATGACAATCAACGCCATCCAGGCATTTATGCCCGACGACAGCATGTCGCCGTCACCAATATCTGTTTCCTTGTTGATCAAGAAGATGAACGCACCGCCGACGATGATCTTGTCGACGAACGGATCGAGGATTCGACCGAGCGTGGTGACCTGCCCGTAGCGGCGAGCCACGTAGCCGTCGAGAAAATCGGTCGCGGCGGCGAAGACAAACAGGCCCGCGGACGTCAACCAATACCCGTCGAGGTAGATCAACTCGAACAGCACCACCGACAACACCAGGCGGCTGGCCGTGATCATGTTCGGCACGTTCAACGAGCGGCGGTCGATGGGTTCGATCGCCGGAAGTTGGGGTTTCGCCGTTTGAGTTGTGGGTTCAATCGCCATAAAGCTTGTCGGATTCGAGAACCAGCGGCGAATCAGCCCTGACCGTCATGGTGAGTCAACGCAGCGGTTTCTTCGTCGGCAGTTTCGGGATCGACCGCCACCGCCACAAGGTCGTATTCGCGGCGTTCCACGATTTCGACCGGGACGATGTCGCCCACGGACACTTGTTCGCCCGTCACATAGACCACGCCGTCGATCTCCGGAGCATCCGCATAGACTCGGCCCTGCCAGAGTCCGTCTTCGATTTCCTCGTCGATGATCGCGTCCAATTCATAGCCGACCAACGACTCACCAAATTCGAACGCAAAGCCCTGTTGCAACGCCATCAGTTCGTCTCGCCGTTGATCCATCACTGCTTGGGAAACTCGCCCATCCAGTTTGATCGCCGGTGTACCCGGTTCCAGAGAATACGTGAACACACCCAGTCTCTCGAAGCGCGTCTCGCGGACGAAGTCCTTCAACTCGGCGAACTGCGCGTCGGTCTCACCCGGAAAACCAACGACGAATGTGGTTCGCAGCACGAGATTGGGAATGGACGCACGGAGTTTTTGCACGAGCGATTTCGTCTGATCGCCGTTCACTCGCCGCTGCATGCGTTTGAGCACTTGATCGTTGATGTGCTGCAAGGGCATGTCGAGATACGGGATGATGCGCTTGGACGTGGCGATGGTTTCGATCAATTCATCGTTGAAGTTGACCGGATAGAGATACATCAACCGAATCCAGTCGAGACCGTCCACTTGCTCGAGTTCCTTGAGCAATTGCGTCAACCGAACCTCGCCATAGAGGTCCATGCCGTAATACGTCGTGTCCTGTGCCACCAGGATCAATTCTCGCACGCCATCCGCGACCAACTCGCGTGCTTCTTGGACCACCATCTCGATCGGCTTGGTCACGTGTTTGCCACGCATCTTTGGGATCGAGCAGAACGTGCAGGTCCGATCGCAGCCTTCGGAGATCTTGAGATAGGCGAAGTGCGCCGGTGTCAGCCGCATTCGCGATCGATCGTCCAGGGCTTTGATGGGAGCGGGGCGGAAAAGTTCGCGTTGTTCGGTCAATCCGCCGATGAAGCGGTCGGCCACTTTGCCAATCTCATCGCGACCGAACACGCCGACGATGTGGTCGATCTCGGGCATCTGCTTCAACAAGTCGCCGCCCACGCGTTCCGGCAGGCAGCCCGAGACGATGACGCCGCGAGTCTTCCCCTGTCGCTTCAGTTCGAGCATTTCCTCGATGACGTCGCGAGATTCCTGCCTGGAGCTTTCAATGAAGCCGCAAGTGTTGACGATCACAAAGTCCGCGTCCGTTGGTTCGGACACCAGCGTGTATCCGTCGAGCGCCAACGTGCCGAGCATCGTCTCGCTATCCACGAGATTCTTCGGGCAGCCGAGGCTCACAAACGCGTAATTTCCGCGCGAAGCTTGCGGTGCGCTCCGAAGTACTTCGACTTCGGTTGGGTCAACAATGGGCAGTGCGTGCATGCGATCGATTTAATTGGAGTGGAAATCTGTGCCGAGACGGAATCGACGAAGGATGCGGCGGAACAGCATAACGCCATAATTCGCCAAAAGAGACCGTGCCGGGCCAGCGATCGCGCATCCGACGACTTAGTTCGAGTTAGTCACATTCGGGGGGATTGGGGTCTGGCTTACGTATTTCAGATTTGGCGGGCGTTC
>JAQBZS010001067.1 GCA_027622115.1 Planctomycetota bacterium
CGCATTCGGGTGTAGCCATGCAGTCACTCGTCCACCGACGCAGGGTCGGTGGTGCGAATATTGGTCACCGTGTCCAACCTAAGTTTGGTTGCGGTCGAGCGAAGCGACGCTGCGTTGGTTCAACAAGTCAGCTTTGACATCTCAACGCTGCAACCATTTCACGCGTTTCCACTTGGATCGATCCATGATTCCGATTCCGCAATTCAGCCGATACATCTCCAATCTTCGGTCGTCCGCGTTGGCCGTTGTGATTTCCGCCATTTCGTGCGTTTCGGCCGACGCCCAACAGAGTACCGCGTCTCAAAACATCCAATCGCTGATCAACAGCATCAACCGCGGTGGTGGTGGCGGCAGTTCCACGACGCATCATGTCTTGCCGAGTACATCGACCGGCGGAAGTGGAATCGTGATCCAGTCCAATGGAGCGGGAGGTGGGGTCAATATCCAGTCGTTTTCGAACAACAACCTCAGCAATAACCAAAGCGGCGGACTGGTTGTGTCGGCGACTAACGGCGGGCAAGTGGTCATCAACGGCGTCACCGACAACACCGTGTCGAACAACGGCAGCAACGGGATTACATTGAATGCACAGGGTGGCACGATTTCGCTGGGGACGGTGAGCGGCAACGTGATCACGGGCAATCAAGGGGCCGGAATCCTGATGACGGGATCGTCGGGTATGATTTCCGTGGATTCACTGACTCAGAACACAATCACCGGCAATGCGGGCGCGGGCATCGAAATCGCGTCGTCCGGAGCCACGATCAACGCCAACATCACCGGCAACACGATCAGCAACAATGGCGGGCCGGGAATTCTGGTGAGTGGTTCCGGCGGCTTCATCAACTTGAACGTGGGCGGTGTCGCGGCCGGAGCCGGAAACATCATCAGTGGGAACGGCGGTGGCGGGTTCAACTTCAACGCGTTTGGGACGGGATTCGTCGGAGTGAACGGCAGCGGCAATCAACTCACGGGCAATTCCGGCGGCGGTGTTTTCTTGAGCGCTCGCGGAGCCGGGCATGGTCAGATGAGACTGCGAAACAACACCATCAGCAACACGACCGCCGGAAACGGGAATGGGAACGGCGTCGAAATTCGTCGCGAGCAAAACGGTCTGTTTGGTGTGGAGTTGGAGAACAACTCGATCTCCAACAACGCCGGCGACGGGATCAGCGTCGACACGCTCGGCTCCGATTCTCAGGACCCCAATCAGGCATTCCAGGGGCTCGCAAATCTGTTGCACTTGCTGGAGAACGACATCTCCAACAACCAAGGCAACGGAATCTCGTTGACTACGCGAGCGGATTCCGTGGTGTATGTTGTGGGCGTTCTGAACTCGATCGTCGACAACGGTCTGGACGGCGTTTCAGTGACGACTTTGCAAAACTCGGCCTTGGGCAGTCCTGTCGCCGGTTTGCCACCCGGACTGCCGTCGGTGTTGGATGCCAACACGATCTCGGGCAACGGCGGCAACGGCATCACGCTGTCCGCGAACGGCGGCGGCCAGGCCATCTTGAATGTCGTGAGCACCGTCGGTGACACCGTCATCTCGGCGAACGGCGGCAACGGCATCTCGGTCTTGGCGAACGGGACCACCACGTCGCACTTACACGTCAGTTCGGACAGCGGCTTTTCGACCACGATTTCGGGCAACGCCGGGAGCGGTGTGCGGATCGAATCCACGGGCTCCTCGAATGCCACGGTCAGCGTGCTCTCGACCAACATCCAGAGTAACACTGGAGGAACGGCCGGCAGCGGTGACGGCGTCGAGTTGATCGCTGGCGGATCGTCATCGCAAACGCTGCTGCTCGGCGCGAGCGGTCAAGGAAACGTGATCGAAGGCAACGCGGGTGACGGGATCAGCGTGGGCATCAGCGGATCGGCGAATCCCACCATCGTCGCCGATTCGAACGTAATCCGAGCGAATCAAGGCGACGGCGTCAGCATCGACTTGCAAGGTCCGCTCGACACAACCAGTGCTCGGCCGAGTGTGACGGCTGTGTTCGAAAACAACTTGATCACCGAGAACGCCGGCAACGGCGTGAACATCAACCTGCAAGGTGCCGCCGGGACACGAGCCGACCCGCTGTTCCTGCAATTCAACGGCAACAACATTTCGTCGAATTCGTTGTCGGGAATCGTGCTGGTTGCGGATCCGGGTTTCGTGCAGAACGTCGCGGTGTCGTTTCCGAATCTGCCGCCGGGTGGAAACAACAATCCCACCGTTCCGTTCGATCCGAATTCTCCGGCTTTCCAATCGCTGAATGGGGGCGGTGCGAGAAATTATCAGTCGCCGTTTCTGAATTTGAACACGGCTCAAAACACACGTCTCAACATCACGAACAACAACATTCAGAACAACGGCACCGGAACCGTGACGGGGATCGGCGTGGACATCCAAGTCGGCACGAATGCGTACGTGGCCGCCGACATTCGCAACAACCAGTTCGGCGGCAATCTGAACGCCGACGTGCGGACGGGTTCGTTCATCTCCGGCCCCGATCCGAATACATCGATCGACGATGTGAATCCGAATCTCGACACCGTGTTTCTGGACGACACGGCGCAACTCGACATGCGATTCACGGGGAACCGCGGCAATCAGATCGAAGTCGAGGCGGGTGGAGCCGTGTACAACAACAACGACGCCGGCAAGGGCGGAGCCGGTCGATCCGTCTTCTTGTTCCAGGTGGAAGACAATGCCAGCTTGAACGGCAGCAATCTGTTCATCAACGCCGCCGGGCAAGTCACCGACGTCCGGCAATCCTTCAACATGGGCGGCTACAACATCCGCGCGTTGCCGGATCCGAACTTCCCGAATCCCAATTTCCCGCCGTTCCTGCCGTAGTTTAACCGTCAGCCGAAGGCGTACGTGTGTCGACATGCGTAGAACGCGTCCGCCTTCGGCTGACGGTTAACCAACGCAGGCTCGCTTCGCTCGACCGCAACCAAACGTAGGTTGGACACAGTGACCAGTTTT
>JAQBZS010001068.1 GCA_027622115.1 Planctomycetota bacterium
TAACGGCCGAGTTCCCGTTTTGGTCGGTATTACGGATACGGCCTTCGTCGAATCCATCGATCTGGCACACGTCGCCAAGGATGCGGCTGCGAACGCGGTCGTGCTTTCGACGCCGTACTATTTTCCGGCCGGTCAGACCGAGTTGACGCGTTATGTCGAGCACGTGGTTGCGGAACTTCCGCTGCCGCTGATGCTGTACAACATGCCGAGTTTGACGAAAGTCTGGTTCGAAATCGAAACGCTGCGGACGCTATCCAGTCTCGCGGAGATCGTCGGTGTCAAGGACAGCGGCGGCGACCTGGACTATTTCAAACAGCTGGTGGGTCTCAAGCAGCTTCGCCCGGATTGGACGATCTTAATCGGCCCCGAACACCTGTTGGCGGAAGCCGTTGCGATGGGCGGAGACGGCGGCGTCAGCGGGGGTGCCAACATCTACCCCGAATTCTTCGTGTCCGCGTTCAAGGCAGCGGAACGCGGCGACAAAGAGTCAACGTTCCAGTTGATGGAACGCGTCATCAGGCTGCAGGAAATTTACTCGGTTGGCAAGTACCCCAGCCGGTTCATCAAGGCAACAAAGTGTGCGCTGTCGATCAGCGGCATCTGCCGGGATGATATGGCCGAGCCCTTCAATCACTTTGAGGCTCCAGAGCGGGAGCGAGTCAAAGCCATCTTGACCGGACTCATTGATTAGAAGCTATCTGAAAAGGGGTCTGACCCTCTCCGGCCTCAGTTTTTGCCGGGGTAGCGAGGCCTCCAAAGGGTCAGACCCCTTTTTCAGAAAGTTTCTAGACGTTTCAGCGCTAGCATGCGGAAAAGTCCATCGCGAAACTGCTACCCCCACAGTTGCCCGGTGTGCTTGACGTGGGTCTCAAGTCCGTGTTCATGGACTTCGCTCGCAAACGTCGGCTGAGCGCCGATCCACTCCAGTTCCGAGATCAAATCTCCCTTGTCGGTGCGACCCTTCAACCGCGACACGTACAAGTCTTGGAACTGGTATTGGTCCTTTTCGCTCAAGCCGTAGGTCTCGGTGATCCTCGACACCTTGCGGGATCCGTCTTCCGAATGACGGATGAGTTGCACGATGACGTTGATGGCCGAGCCAACCTGAGCCCTCGCCACGTACACCGGCAATTGCACGTCCGACATCAGCGACAACGTTTCTAATCGCACCATCGCGTCTCGCGGCGAATTTGCGTGGACCGTGGTCATGCTGCCCGAATGCCCGCTGATCATGGACTGCACCATGTCCAACGCTTCGCCGCTGCGGACTTCGCCGACGATGATGCGATCGGGCCGCATGCGCAACGACGCCTTGAATAAGTCACGGATCGACAGCTCGCCCTTGCCGTAGGAGTCCGCTTGTTGAGCTTCCAAATACAGACAGTGTTCTTGAGCCAATCGCAATTCGGAACTGTCTTCGATCACAACGATCCGCTCTTCTTCCGGCACCGCGGTCGACAGTGCATTGAGAAACGTGGTCTTACCCGTGCCGGTTCCGCCGGCCACCACAATGTTCTTCCGCAGTTTCACGCACAGCTCCAGGAATTCCCGCGCGGCGTCGGACAAGCTGCCGAAGCGTACGAAGTCTTCCAAGCCCAGGATGTCCCGCTTGAATTTGCGAATCGTGAGGTACGTCCCCAACCGCGCGCTCGGAGGCACAACCACATGCACGCGAGATCCGTCCGGAAGTCGAGCGTCCATCACCGGCCGGTCTTCATCGATCTCGCGACCGACATACTGAGCCACGTTGTGGACCGCGGAAAGCAATGCGTCTTCCGTGGCGAATGCGGCATCGGTCCGATAGAGCTTGCCGCGCCGCTCGACGTAAATTTTGTTGTAGCCGTTGACCATGATTTCCGTGACGCCGTCGTCGCGCAGAAATTCGCCGATGGGCGACAGAAAGTATTCGATACTGGCTTCGAATATGGCCTCACGAGACATGTTGGAATTCCTCAAGACGGCCGGCAAATTGCCGTCAGTGGATAAGGTCGGGACTTTTCTGATCCTACCGTTTTCCATGCTTGGACCCCCGCCTGCTCGTCAGGCGGGTGAATCAGGTTGACAGCTAGGAAAACACGATTTCTTCGTTCAGACCCGTGCCGGTTTATCCGGCAGGTGAATCAGGTTTCTCGGCTTCGAGGCGCTCATAGCTGTCAAACCTAATTCACCGGCCAGCAAGCTGGCCGGGGTCTGGAACACCATTCTTGTCTGGTCTAGCTTCCAACCTGATTCACCCGCCTGACAAGCAGGCGGGGGTCCAGAACATAGAAAACGGTAGGGGCAGAATTTTCAACAGCCTAAGCGTGGAGGTCAGCGAGTCATGTCGGGCGTGCCGCATCACTCTGAAGAATCCGATCATGATGAGGACTCGCGGGTCGAGGTGCTGTTGTCCTCGATCGACCAGACCGAGTCGTCGCTGCCCGCGCGAATGCTGAATCGCATCAAGCAGATCGGCCGTGCGCCCCGCAGCGCCCCGCAGGGAACGACTGCTGCGTCCATGACGTCGAACGTTGCTGCTCCGCGAGTCACGGCCATGAAGGCTCACGTCGGTTCAAACCGCATTGATCAAGGAACGCGAAAGATGTTTGTTGCTCGTACGTTCGTTTCGATTTCCGCCGTGGTTGTTTTCGGCTTGGCGACCGTCATGTTTCAGACGCGCGACTCGCAAGCGTCTTTGGGTGACATCCTGGACGACGTCGTCCAAGCCGAATCGCTGCAACTGACGATTTCGCGTGACGGCGACACTGCCGAAGTGTGGCTGCGGAAATCGGGCGACGTTCGTTGGCAATCGCCCGGCAAGCAGTCGTATTTGATCGCTCGCGGCTCGCGGTTGTGGCGAATCGACGAAGCCGCCAACACCGCGCGGACCGAGCCCAACCCGTGGCAAGATGAAACAACCAAACAAGTCGACCTGCTGGCCATGATCGGCTTGCGCGAAAACGCGGCCAAGTTGCGTGACGCGCGTGCCGTCGGCC
>JAQBZS010001069.1 GCA_027622115.1 Planctomycetota bacterium
ATCGAGACTGAATTCTGGCGAATCCAGCTACTACATCAAATGCCGGTTTAATTTCAGCGTCGCCCCTTAGCAGAGTCCCATTTACTTCACCCAGCTTCTGGTGACGGCCTGCAGCGCACTTGCTCGGTCGAGTTCTCGGGCAGAGCTTTGTCATGGAAGGCCGGCAGCAGCTTTTCCCAGACGACGTTCAACTCGGCCTGCATGTTTCTGCGGAATGCGTGCTTGTGTTTCACGGATTACGCAATCTGCGTTACGCAAGTTGCGTAATCTGGAGTTCCGTGATTCGAACTCGGCTTGACTCACGACTCACAGATTACGCAGAATGCGTAACGCAAGTTGCGTAATCTGACGAGGTGCATTGTGGAGAATCCTTTTGGATACGGCGGCGTGGTGGGGCATGGCTCGTTCTGTAATCGAACGCAGGAGCTGGCCGACCTTCAGGAAATGATGCTCTCGGGAAGCCGTTGTTTTGTGTACGCCGAACGGCGCATGGGTAAGACATCGCTGGTTCTCAAAGCGCTCTCGCGACTGTCCGCCAAGTCTTGCCTGCCCGTTTACATCGATCTCTGGCCAACCGACGGACCGACTTCGTTCGCGGTCAACACGGCTCGGGCGTTGTCGCTGGTCTCCGAAACAAGAGCCGGACGCATGCTCGAACTGGCGAAGGCACTTTTCGGCCGGCTGCGGCCAAGTGTCACAATGGACGACGCCGGGAAGCCGAATGTGCAGTTCGGTGTGGACAACACGACTCTCAAGAAAGTCGACCTCGCGGAAGTTCTCCAGGCTCCTCAGGAATTGGCGAATCGAACGAAGAAGAAGGTGATCGTCGTCTTCGACGAATTCCAACAAATCCTGCAGTACGGCGATGATCTGGTTGAGCGACAGATTCGCAGTTCGATTCAACAACACAAGAACGTGTCGTATGTATTCCTTGGCAGCCGCAAGCACTTGATGCAGGACATGTTTCTTGATCAGTCTCGACCGCTGTACCGATCGGCGGCGCATTATCCGCTGGGGCCGATTGCGACTTCGCACTGGCAGCCGTTCATTGCGTCTCGATTTCGCAAGGCGGACAAGAAAATCGACAAGCAGCAAATCACGGAATTGTGTTCGCGGACGGAAGGGCACCCGTTCTATACGCAGCATCTGTGTCATGTGTTGTGGTCGACGACGGAATCGGGTGGGGCCGTGGACGACGCATCCATCAACAAGGCGGTGGACGAGTTGCTGCGGCGCGAGAGCCATGCGTATGTGACGCTCTGGGAATCGCTGACCAGAAACGAACAGCGTCTGTTGCGTGGGCTCGCGAATTCGGAATCGCCCCCCAAACCATTCTCGTCCGACTTCACTCGGCAGTACGGGTTGCGAACGTCGTCCAATTCTCAGCGTGCGGCGGAGTCGTTGCTCCGTAAGGACGTGATTGATCGAGAATCATCGTCATTCGTCATCGTTGACAGGTTCTTGAGATTATGGATTCGAGCCCTGAGCTGAGTGCGACTGACAGTCAAGACACTGACACTGGTCAGTGTGCCGAACCAGCAGCCAGCTTCGGAGCGCTGCTATCGGCCTTCATCGCATTGGCCGGGAGATCAATAGACGCCGGGGATTGTCTTCCAGCTTTGAGCCACTCCAGTCAGGCGTTCCTGACGACCGGCGTGTTCGAAGTAGAGGTCGTCTGGATTCAGGCCGAGGGCGGTGAGGATTGTCGCGTGCAGGTTCTTCGCCGACTGAGGTTGCTCGGCGGCGCGGAGGCCGATGTCGTCGGTCGAGCCGATCACGTTGCCGGCTTTCACTCCGCCGCCCGCGAGCCAGATCGTGAAACCATACGGGTTGTGATTGCGCCCGCTGTTGCCCTGCTTCATCGGCGTGCGACCGAACTCGCCCGCCCAGATCACCAGCGTCGTGTCGAGCAATCCGCGTTGCTTGAGGTCGGACAACAGCGCGGCGATTGGTTGATCGGTCTGTGCGGCGTTGCGGTTATGGTAGTCGGTATTGTTGCTGTGCCCGTCCCAGCCGAGCTTGTCGACGGCGTTGTAGAGCTGCACGAAGCGGACGCCCTTCTCGACCAGACGTCGCGACAGAAGACACATTCGGCCGAACAACGCCTTCGCACCATTCGAGTCATGCAGCCCGTAGGCGTCCTGAGTCTCCTTTGTCTCGAACGACAACTCGCCAATGTCGAGCGCCGCCGATTGCATGCGATACGCCAGCTCGTACGAGGCGATGCGGCCATCCAGATCAAGCACTCCGGGTCGTTCCGCCGCATGCTGGCGATTGAGCGCCTGAGCAAAGTCGAGCGTCGAGCGTTGCACGGCGGCAAACTCGGCGGGCGGTTGCAGGTTGAGCACCGGCGAGCCTTCATGCCGGAACTGCGTCCCCTGAAACGCGGCCGGCAGAAACGCATTGCTCCAATTGGCCGAGCCACCCAATCCGCCGACCTTGTAGAGCAACACATACCCCGGCAGGTTCTGATTGAGCGACCCGAGCCCATACGTCACCCACGAACCAAGACTTGGCTTGCCGCCGAGGATCGCTCCGGTGTTCATCAAGTAAGTCGCCGGGGCGTGATTGGAACTTTCACTGAACATCGACCGGACCTGACACAACTCGTCGATGTGCTGTGCGGTATGCGGAAGCAGTTCTGAAACCCACTGCCCGTTCTGGCCATGCTGCGCCCACTTCCATGGTCCGGCCATCAGCTCATCTTTGCAGTGATTGAAGACGCCGCCGACTTTGTCCGGATTCTGTTTGAACGATGCGGGCACCTTTTGGCCGTTGAGCTTCAGCAGTTCCGGCTTGTAATCCAGCAGGTCGAAGGTTGATGGTCCTCCATATTGAAACAGAAAGATGACCTGTTTGGCCTTCGGTGCGAAGTGCGGCAACCGCTCGGCCAAGGGCTGCAAACGATCGATCGGCGAGTGCTTCGGTCCCGCCGCCCGAAGCTCATCGGCCAGCAGCGCGGTCAACGCGACAC
>JAQBZS010001070.1 GCA_027622115.1 Planctomycetota bacterium
AATGCAGGAGGCAAAAGAAAATCCTAGATTGCCAAAATCGGTCGCAGAACTTCTGGGACGCCGCACTAGATTCGCCGCGCGTACGCCTGCGGCTAACGGTTAAACGTGCCAACATCCGACGTACTGCGAGGAACTCTACTTCGCGTCCAGCCACGTATCGCCGACGTTGGTATCCACGACCAATGCCACGTCCACTTCCAACGCACTCGTCATTTCGGCCACGACCAAGTCCTGCAACGAAGCCACCTCGGACTCCGGCACCTCGAACACCAGTTCGTCGTGAATTTGCAACAACATCCGCCCGGGATGCCGTTCCTGTCGCAGTCTCGCGTGTACGTTGATCATGGCTCGCTTGATCAAGTCCGCCGCCGAGCCTTGAATCACCGTGTTGACCGCCGTGCGTTCCGACAGATTTAACGTGCTCTTCCGCTTCGAGCGAACCCCCGTGATCGCTCGGCGACGGCCCAAGATCGTGGTCGCGTAGCCGCTTGCGGCGGTCTCGTTCAATACCTGTTCGATAAACGTGCTGACGCCCGAGTACTTCTCGAAGTAGTCCTCAATGAAGCGTTTGGCGTCGTCCTTGGGGATTCGCAGCGCTGCGGCCAGACCCCACGGTGTCTGACCGTAGATCACCCCAAAATTCACGGCCTTGGCGACTCGACGCATGTCCGGAGTCACGCTCTCCGGCGGCACGTCGTTGATGTCCGCCGCGACCGCCGTGTGAATGTCGATGCCTTCTCGGAACGCCTCCAACATCGCCGCGTCTCGACTGAAATGCGCCAGCATCCGTAACTCGATCTGCGAGTAATCCGCGGACAGCAACTTCCATCCCGACTCGGACGGAATGAATGCCTTGCGAACCAAACGCCCTTCGTCGGTGCGAATGGGGATATTCTGCAAGTTTGGGTCGCTGGAACTCAGCCGCCCCGTCGCCGCCACGACTTGGTTGAACGACGCGTGAATCCGACCGGTTTCGGGATGCACCAACGTGGGCAGCGAATCCAGATACGTGTTCTTCAACTTCTGCATGTGCCGATGTTCGATGATCTTGTCCGGCAGCGGGTGTTCGAGCGCCAAGCGTTCCAAGACATCTTGATCGGTACTCGGGCCGGTCTTCGTGCGTTTGCGAATCGGCAGTTTGAGTTCATCGAACAGGATCGCCCGCAATTGCAACGGCGAATCGATGTTGAATTCGCGGCCGGCCATGTCGTGGATCTCGGTCATTAAACCGGCGAGCCGCACGGACAGTGCTTCGCTCTGACGCCGCAATTCGTCCACGTCCACGCGAATGCCTTGGTACTCCATGTCGACCAAGACCGGAATCAGTTCTCGTTCGAGCCCCCAGTACAAATCCCACAACGACTGCTTCTTGAGTTCCTCGCTGATCTTGGTCGACACTTGAAAGGCGATATCTGCGTCTTCGGATGCGTGTTCGGCGGCGCGGTCCACATCAACTTCGAACATCAACTTTTGGCGTTTGCCTTTGCCGATGAGATCGCTGTTCGGAATCGTGCGGCGATGCAAATAGACCTTGGCCAAACGGTCCAGCCCGTGGCTGCGAGCACCTGCGTCGAGCAGATAGTCGGCAATCATCGGGTCCATGCCGATCGCCCGCACATCGACTCCCAACCGCTTGAGCACCAGCATGTCGTACTTAATGTTCTGGTTGTCGATGCGAACGTCGGGGTCTACCAGGATGGGCTTGAACGCCGCCAGCACGACGTCCGCCGCGAGAGTCGATTGGTTGTCCGGCCCGTCAACGGGAATGTAATACGCCATGTCGGCTTTCCAGCAGACGGCCCAACCCACGATGTCCGCCTGCATGGCGATTTTGCTGGTGGTTTCCAAGTCCACGCACAGTCGCTGTTGTTGTCGCGCTGCGACGAGGAACTTTTCGAATTTCACCGGCGTATCGACCGTCTGCCACAGCCGTTCATGCGAGTCCTCGATGTTCTCTTCAGCCATCTTGTCGCGTATTTCGTCGGCATAGCGACCGAAGCCGTAATCCGTGAACAGTTCGTGCAGTCGCGTGTAATTCGGCGTCTGGACTTTGGCGGCGTCCCAGTCGACATCGATTTGCAGATCGGTCCGCAGCGTGACCAGGTCTTTACTGAGTCGTGCTTGTTCCGCGTACGTCTTGAGATTCTCGCTCAGCTTCTTGCCGGGAGCTTTGTCGGCGTTGGCCAACACGGCCTCCAACGTGTCGAATTCGGCAAGCAGTGCTCCGGCCTTTTTCGGTCCGACCAGCGGGACGCCGGGAACGTTGTCGACGCTGTCGCCGACGAGTGCTTGAAAGTCGATGACTTGATCCGGTCGAACGCCCCAATCTGCCAGCAGAAACGCTTCGTCCATGAACTTGCGTTTGCGAATGTTGTAGAGCTGAACTTGCGGGCCGATGAGTTGTCTCGCGTCCTTGTCGTTGGTGACGATCTTGACTTCCATGCCGCGTTCGACGGCCTGCCGCGCGAGCGTGGCCATGACGTCGTCCGCTTCCCAACCGGCAACGGAAATCGCCGGAATGCGGTGCCCTTCGATCACGTCGATCACCATCGGAATCTGCGGCAGCAGGTCGTCCGGAGCGGATTCGCGATTGGCCTTGTATTCAGGATAGATCGTGTTGCGTTCCGCGTCGCCCGGCGAATCGAGGGCGAAGATCAAGTGCGTGGGTTTGTGGTCTCGCAGAATGAAACGAATGTCGCCGGTCACGCCGAACACGGCATTCGTTGGTTGGCCGCGCCGACCGGACATCGGTTGGCGAATGGCGTAGAAGACCTGAAAGATGAGAGAGAAGGTATCGACGATAAACAGCGTCTCGGGCATCAGTGGTTCCGTTGGTTGAGCGTCAAGTTTCAGAATTGGATTGGCACAACATGTGCGGGCCAGTCGCGGCCTACAGGATTGCGGCGAAGCCGCGTCGTACTACAGTTTAGTCCCAGAGTTGTGGGTTTCGTGGGTGAGCCGTTGGCCGTAAG